>JAGAIH010000049.1 GCA_017626655.1 Clostridia bacterium
GCGGTCGGGACAGCCGGCCACGATGCCCGCGGCCACGGCGGCCTCGATGCCGTGCATCCCGTCGGTGGCGGGGACGATGACCGACTTGACGTTCTTGATGATGTTACCGCTCAGCTCCACCCGCAGGGTTGTGGGGTCAGCCCCCAAGGCATGGCGGAGGATGGCGGCGGCGTAGGCGATGGCGATGGGCTCGGTACAGCCCATGGCGGGGACCAGCTCCTCGCGGAGGATGGAGGTATAGGTTTGTTGGATGTGAGTGGGGAGAGACATACAGGCTCCTTAGTTATATCATTCGGGGAGATGGGGATTATTTGATGCCGCGGGTGACCATGGTAACCGAAACGTTGCAGTCCCACTGCCGGATACCCCTGTCGTAGAGCTCAATGCGCTTGTCATATCTGGCGTTCTTTATGCAACGAAGCTCGTAAAGGGTGCTATCTGAAACAACACCGGGGGCAATCGCCGGGATGCACTCCAAGGCGTCCAACTCGGTCTGACGGTTGGCGTTGATGATGGCATGGGCGGTTTGACGGTCGTAGATGGGATTATCGGGGGTAAGGTTGACGGTGAGGTAGGCCGTGGAAACCTGCCTGAAGCCGTACTGCTCCATGGCGGAGGGGATGCCCCGCTCGTCGGTGGCGTAAGCAGCGATGCCGTAGGCTTTGTCGTTTTCGGCGTCGTAAGGCGCGATGGCGGCATAGACCTCGCGCTCCAGGTCGGTCATCTCGGCGATGCAGGGCGCGGGGATGTTGTAGCCCCTCCGTGCGGAAAGGACAAGGCAGATACCGCCCTTCTTGAGAACTCGGTATTGCTCCCCGTAAAAGCCCTCGGGCGGGATATGCTCCTGGACGGTGTTGGAGACGGTTACGTCAAAGCTACCATCGGCAAAGGGCAGGGAAGTGGCGTCACCCTCCAAAAAGGAGATGTGGGGCGCGTGGGCTACGGCGAAGTCCACGAAATTCCGGTCACGGTCAATGCCTGTCACCGTCGCTTCGGCATACCAGCGGGACAGCGCTTGGGCAAGTGCTCCGGGACCGCAACCGATCTCCAGGATGGAGGCATGCTCCGGAATGGCGAAGGCGTTGACGTACTGCTCCCGAAACAGATCGTGAAAGCGGAGGGAACGGGATCCATACAGAGTGCTTGCCCGTTGAATACGGGTAGACCAGAGATTGTTCATGGGGGCTCCTTTTTGATGTGAATTTACTCCGTCGGACGCTGATACAGCTTCGCCAGTCCCCCCTCCGAGGTCTCGCGGTAGAGGTGGGAGAGGTCGAGGCCGGTGCGGTACATGGTCTCCACCACCAGGTCGAAGGAGATCTTACGGCTTCCCGACAGGAAGTTGGCCAGGGACAGGGCGTTGATTGCGCGCATGGCGGCCACGGCGTTGCGCTCGATGCAGGGGATCTGCACCAGGCCGCAGACGGGGTCGCAGGTCAGGCCCAGGTGATGCTCCAGGGACATCTCGGCGGCGTACTCGATCTGGTCGATGCCCATCTCGAACAGCTCGCAGAGGGCGGCGGCGGCCATGGAGCAGGCGGTGCCCACCTCGGCCTGACAGCCGCACTCCGCACCGCTGACCGAGGCGTTGGTGGCCACCAGATCACCGATCAGACCCGCCACGGCCAGGGCGCGGACTACGTCGCGGTCGGAAAAGCCGTTCTTGTCCTGCATATACTTGAGGACGGCGGGGAGGACGCCGCAGGAGCCGCAGGTGGGGGCGGTGACGATGACGCCGTTGTCGGCGTTCTGCTCGCTGACGGCGAAGGCGTAGGCGCAGACCAGGCGGTTCTCGCGGGTCTGGGGGGACTCGTCGATGTGGCGTTGGTTGTAAAGTCTTTGCGCCTTGCGCTCCACCTCCAGACCTCCGGGCAGGATGCCCGTATGGGTCAGACCCTCGCGGATGGCGGCGGTCATGGTGCGCCAGACGTCCAAAAGGAAGGCGGGGAAGTCGGCGTCCTCATGCTCGAAGACGTAGTCGGAGAGGCGGATGCCCCGAGCCTTGCATAATTCTGCGATCTCGGTGAAGCTCTCCTCCTTGTACAGCTCGGGAGGGAGGGCAAAGCGGCTCTCCTCGCCGTCCATGCGGACCTCACCGCCGCCAATGGACAGAAAGCGCATCCGCCCGATCTCGATATCCCCCGCGTACCCGATGAAATCCAGGGTATTGGGGTGGGGGAGAGTGGCGGCGATCTCGTCGCTCATATTGAATTCAATCTCGGCGGGGATGGGGGAGAGGGTATCGGTGATGGCGCGGTCGGTGCCGTGGCCCTTGCCCGTCTTGGCCAGGGAGCCGTAGAGGATGACCTTGAAGCGGTCGGCCCCGGGGTGGGTGTCCTTGAAGGTCTTGGCGGCAAAGGCGGGGCCCATGGTATGGGAGGAGGAGGGGCCCATGCCCATCTTGTATATGGTACGGACGGATTTCATGGCGCAAGCGGACTTCCTTTCGGCGTGGATTTTGTTCTGCCCTTCAGTATATCATAAAATGGGATAAAAATCAAGATAGCAAAGGGGATTTCGCAAAAATTCGCCGGCCCTTTGAGGAATGTCTCCGACAAAAGAGCGTTTTCCCCTTGACAAGCGTTCTCCCACCCTGTATGATATGGGTAGCCGCACGCCAAGAATTTTTCTTTTTTCAAAAAAGAAGCAAATATTGGACATGAACCGACACCAAAGAGTGTCAATATAAGTACAGAGACATTTCAAACCCAAAAAGGAGGAACCTATGAACGATCAAGAAATCATCGCTCTGTATTTTGCTCGCAACGAGCAGGCAATCGCCGAGACTGACAAGTACTATGGCAAGGCCTGTATGCAGGTGTCCATGAACATCCTGCAAAGCCGCCCCGATGCCGAGGAGTGCGTCAACGATACCTATTTGAAGACATGGAACTCCATTCCGCCCACCAAGCCCAACTCCCTGTGCGCCTTCGTCTGCCGTATCGCGCGGAATCTCTCCCTCAACCGCCTCCGCGACCTGCGCCGGGACCGCCGCAACCGCGAGCTGACGGTGTCCTTTGAGGAGTTGGAGGACTGCATTCCCGTGGACGAGGCCGACGCTGAGATCCTCCCCGAGCTTCTTGAGGAATTCCTGCGGGGGCTGGACGAGGCCGAGCGCAAGCTCTTCGTGGGCCGCTACTGGCACGGTATGTCGGTCAAGGATCTGGCTACCTACTGGGAGCTGACCCCCAACGCCGTGGCTCTGCGCCTCCAGAAGACCCGCAACAGGCTCCGGGACTTCCTGGCCGAAGGGGGGTACACAGTATGAGCAGACTGACAGGCGAACAGCTTTTTGAGATCCTGGGAAGGCTCCCCGACGAATTCGTGACCGAGGCTCTGCCTCCGGTCCTGCTGGGCGGCGTAGCGGCGGCGGGCGCGGCTACACCTTCTCTCCAGTCACTCTCTGCCGCAGGGAGCGGCACTGCGGCTAAAGCAGGCTTTGGGGCGTGGGTCGCCAGGGGCGGTTGGCTCGCCCTGGTGGCGGGCGTGCTGGTGGCGGCGGGAGTCGCTGTGGGCGCGTTCCTACTTGGATGGTGGGAGGTCCCGCCTGTGGAATCGGGGGATGTGACCGCCGAACAGAGCACCTCCGAGGAGACGGGCGGGGAGACCGCTGACGGCACCGAGGAAGATACGCAGGACGAGTCCCAAGATGAAACGGCGGCTACGACCGAGACCGAGGCCGAGACCCTTGCCCCCTCCGAGTTCCTGAAATACGTCTCCAACGGCGACGGGACCTGCTATGTCGCAGAAAGTAACGACCCCTGGCCGAACATGGATATCGTGATCCCCTCCGTATCGCCCGACGGGGATATCGTGACCGCCATTGGCAGGGAGGCATTCAGCGGCCGGGCCATCACCTCGGTGGTGATCCCCGATACCGTCACACACATTGAAGAATACGCATTCTTCTTCTGCTGCGATCTGACCTCCATCGTAGTTCCCGACAGCGTGGTCAGCGTTGGCCATAAGGCGTTTGACGAATCCCCCAAGATCCGAAGAAGGAAAAAGGGCCTGTATTACGTCGGGAATTGGGTCGTGGATTGCGACGCGGATAAGGCCGAGATCGTGTGGAAGGAAGGCACCAAAGGGATCTTGGAGAATGCTTTTGACGGCTGTTACAAATTGACCTCCATCGTGATCCCCGACGGTGTGGTCTCGATCGGAGATCATGCGTTCTCCGATTGCCCGTCCTTGAAGTCCGTGGTCATGCCCGACAGCGTGACCGAAATGGGCGCTTTTGCGTTCGAGGATTGCTTTTCTCTGACCTCGATCATCCTTTCCAATAGCTTGTCCGCCATTCAGGAAAGAACGTTTTCGAACTGCTACGACTTGACCTCCATTGTCATTCCCGACGGTGTCACGTCCATTGGTGAGTCCGCATTCAACAATTGCTCCTCTCTGACCTCCGTCACCGTCACCGGCGGGCTGAAGGATATCGGCTACGGTGTGTTTAAGGACTGCTCGGCCCTGACCTCCATTACCATTCCCGACAGTGTCACCAGCATCGGGACCGACGCGTTTGAGGGCTGTACCGGTTTACCCCAAGAAGATGGAGTCACCTACGTAGGGAATTGGATCGTGACGTGTGATGAATCGGTCTCCGAGGTGATTTGCCGCGAAGGGACCATCGGGATCGCGAACGGTGTATTTGAGGATTGCTTCTACATGAAGACCATCACGATCCCCACCAGCTTAGAGATCATTGGCGACAAGGCATTTTACGTGTATCGGGTAAAGGACATCTACTACGCCGGCTCCGAGAAACGGTGGAGAAGGGTCCGCATCGGTCAGTTCAATAACGGTTTATCCGACGTCACCATTCATTACGATTACCTCCCGTGATCGTGGGGAGCGGCCTCGGCCGCTCCTTTTTCTTCGCAAGATCTCCCTCTCCCCCTTGACATGCCCCCGTTTCCCCTGTATGATATAGGTATCCATCAAAAAAAAACGATTTTTTTGAAATATTTTCTGAAAACAAGAAAAAAATCCGAAAAAACGGAGTCATAATAGGTACCATATCCCAAGCAAGGAGGAAACTATGAACGACCAAGACATCATCAATCTGTACTTCGCCCGCAACGAGCAGGCCATTGCCGAGACCGACAAGAGCTACGGCAAGGTCTGTATGCAGGTGTCCATGAACATACTGGACAGCCGCCCCGACGCGGAGGAGTGCGTGAGCGACACCTACCTCAAGACCTGGAACGCCATCCCCCCCACGAGGCCCCAATCCCTGTGCGCCTTCGTCTGCCGCATCGCGCGGAACCTTTCCCTCAGCCGCCTCCGCGACCTGCGCCGCCAGAAGAGGAACCAAGAGCTGACCCTGTCCCTTGACGAGCTGGAGGCCTGCATCCCCGCCGCCGTGGAGGACGCAGGGGAGCTTTCCACCCTGCTCAATGACTTCCTGGAGGGGCTGGACGAGACCAACCGCGTGCTCTTCATGGGGCGGTACTGGTATTCCTACACCATCGACGACCTGGCCGCGCAGATGGGGCTGACCGACAAGGCGGTCTATATGCGGCTCCACAAGACCCGTGAGAAGCTACGGGCGTACCTGGCAGAAAGGGGGTATCGGGTATGAGCAGAGAGATTATTTTGGAGGCCTTGAACGGCATCCGTGACGAATTCATCACAGAGGCAGGCGCGAAGCTGGGGCTTTTGGCCGTAGGCGCGGCGGGAGCCGTGGGCGCGGCGAGCGGCGCAGCTGTGGATCCGTCTACCTTGTATTCCCTGTCCCGCACCGAGACCACCGTTAAGACGGGCTTTGGGGCGTGGGTCGCCAAGGGCGGCTGGATCGCCCTGGCGGCGGGGGCCGTGGCCGCCGTGGGGATCGCGGTAGGAGCGTTTCTTTTGGGCTCCGACGGCTTTGAGTGGCCCACCCTCCCTCATGGGACCGAGACCGAGGAGACCGCCTCCGACGAGCCCGAGACCGAGGCAGAGACCGAAGCCCCCGACCTCAGCTACTTCCAATTTCCCTTGACGGGCGCCGACGATACCACCAGCTACGTCTCCATCACCGACTCGGGAAACAATGGGTGCAAAACGGTGGAATTCCTGGTGAAGGGCTCCTCGGGGCTGTCCTCCGTCCTCACACTTGCCACCCCCAAAAACAGCGAGGCCAATATCCAGATCGTCGCCTTCAAGACCGATACCCAATATGGCTTCGTCTATATGTATGAAAGGGCGGTCACGGGGGATCTGCTCACCGGCGAGGGGGAGGAGATCACGGTCATGATGGAGGGATACCACCTCCGATTCGACAAGGCGGGCAACGTCTTCTTCAACCCCGACCTCAACACAAGGACCTGCCACTTTACGGGGAACCCGGAAAAGACCGTGACCCTGGCGCAATATCGCTACAACGAAGCCATGCTCGACCGCGTCCGGGACATTCGGGACGCTTACAATAACCTTGGCTCCTGCGAGTACACCGTCCTCTACCGCTATGTGGACGGCGAGGAGACGGTCAACACCCCCGTGGGGTCCATCCCCGACTTCCCGTTCACCATTTTCAACAGCTATAATCAGCTCGACCCTGAGAGCTGACCCTCTACAGGCCACCACCCCGCGCGGTGGCCTTTTTTATCCCCTTTTCGCAAAATATCCCCCGTCCCCTTGACAGATCCCCCTCCGCGCTGTATGATATAGGGGAATACGAACGGCATTTACCGAAAAACTTCGTTTTTTTCTGCAAAAACGGGAGAAAAAAGACGGGGAACGGTGTCATATAGAGTACAGAGATCCCATCAAGGAGGTAAACATGAACGACCAAGATATCATAGCTCTGTATTTTGACCGCAACGAGCAGGCCATCGCCGAGACCGACAAGAGCTACGGCAAAGCCTGTATGCAGGTGTCCATGAACATCCTGCAGAGCCGCCCCGACGCCGAGGAGTGCGTCAACGACACCTACCTGAAGACCTGGAACGCCATCCCGCCCACGAGGCCCGACTCCCTCTGCGCCTTTGTCTGCCGCATCGCCCGCAACCTGTCCCTCAATCGCCTCCGCGATCTGCGAAGAGAACGGCGGGATCGGGACATGACCCTTCCCCTGGACGAGCTGGAGAACTGCATCCCCGCCTCCATGGAGGATGCAAGCGAGCTGGCCGATCTGCTCAACGGCTTTCTGGCCGAGCTGGAGGAGAGCGACCGCGCGATCTTTATGGGACGCTACTGGTTCTCCTATCCCGTGGAGGAGCTGGCGGCGGCCGTGGAGCTGGCGCCCAAAACGGTCTATAAGCGGCTCAACAAGACCCGCGAGCGTCTGCGGGTGTACCTTGCGGAAAGGGGGTATCGGGTATGAGCAGAGAGATCATTTCGGAAGCCATGAACGGCATTCGTGACGAGTATGTAAGCGAGACAGCGGCACAGCTGGGGCTGTTTGCCGCAGGCGCGGCCGCAGGAGCGGTGGGTGCCTCCGCAGGAGGCGGCGTGGACCCCGCCACACTCTTCCCCCTGTCGGGTACCGAGACCGCCGCCAAGGCAGGCTTTGGGGCGTGGGTCGCCAAGGGCGGCTGGATCGCGCTGGCGGCGGGTGTGCTGGTGGCGGCAGGTGTGGCCGCGGGGGCGTTCTTCTTCGGAAAGGGCGGGGATGTGCCGCCTGTGGGGACGGGGGACGTGACCGCCGAGCAAAGTACCTCCGAGGACACGGACGGGGAGACCGCTGAAGGTACCGAGGGAAACGGTGCCCAAGACGAGACCACAGTGGAAACCGAGACCCAAGACGAGACCACAGCAGAGACCGAGACCCAAGGCCACATCCATACCTACAGCGAGGGTGAGGTCATCGCTATGCCCACCTGCGCCGAGAAGGGCTCGCTAAAATACGTATGTCCCTGCGGTTCGGTCAAGACCGAAGCCATCCCCACCCTTCCCCATACCGAGATGATTGACCCAGGGACTCCCCCCACCGTCACCGAGCCCGGACTCAGCGACGGCAAGCACTGCTCGGTGTGCGGTAAGGTTCTGGTCAGACAGAACCAGCTTCCCGCCACGGGACACACCGATCTGGCCTATGAGGTCAACGAGGACGGCCGCACCTGCACCATCACGGGCATGGGCACCTGCACCGCCACCGAGATCTATATTCCCTCCTTCATAGAGGGCTACAAGGTCACCCGTATCGGGGAGATCGCCTTTATCGGAAAGTCCATCACGGCTGTCCATTTCCCGAGCAGCGTCACCGAAATCTACGACGGTGCCTTCCACGGCTGTACCGAGCTGACCGAGATCACCCTGCCGAGCAGCGTTACCCATCTTGGAAGCCAAGCCTTCCAAGCCTGCACAGGGCTTACAACCGCCACCCTCCTATGCCGTGTCACCGAGCTGCCCCACATGATCTTTGAGGGCTGTACCTCTCTCACCGCGGTGACCCTGCCGAGCACCCTGACCCAGATCCGCATAAGTGCTTTCGGCAACTGCACAGCCCTCAAAGAGATCACCCTCCCCGCCTCTCTCGGCATCATCGGTCCCAGCGCGTTCCAACGCTGTACCTCGCTGACCAACGTGACCCTCCCTTCCAAGCTGAGTATTCTGGATGACACCGCCTTTGAAGGGTGTACCGGCCTGACTGAAATGGTCCTTCCCAACAATCTGAACCGCATTGGTGCCAACGCTTTTTCGGGCTGCAGCGGGATCACCGCCATAACCGTCCCCGCAGGTGTCAAGCAGGCAGAGCTCTCCGCCTTTGAGCGTATGGAAGGCCTGACAGACATCTACTTCCGCGGCTCCGAGGCAGAATGGAATGCCATCGGTTACAAAGTGGGAGAGAACGTGCGCATCCATTTTGGCGCATAAGCCGACGACGAAACACACCCGTATTGCTTTATCTCCGACCACCGCCCCCCGCGGTGGCCTTTTTTCATCCCCTTTTCGCAAAATATCCCCCATCCCCCTTGACAAATCCGCCCACATGAGTTATAATAAATTATCTATTGATATTTCGCCAAGAAAGGACATTACAACAATGGCAAAGGATAAATTCGTAGAACAGATCACTTCCATGGACGTGGATTTCGCCCAGTGGTACACCGATGTGGTCAAGAAGGCCGAGCTGATGGACTACTCCGGCGTCAAGGGCTGCATGGTCATCCGCCCCTAC
>JAGAIH010000050.1 GCA_017626655.1 Clostridia bacterium
AGCAAGACGGGCGTAGGGCTGACTGGCGGAGGTCAGGTCGATACCCAGATCGGCTACGGCGATCTCCCCACACAGGTCTGCCCCGGGGTAGAGCAAAAGCCCTGCCTTCAGGGCCTGCATGGTCACGGTAGCCATAGCGGGCAGAGCCACCCCCATGACCGCCCCGGTGTCAGCGTTCACTCCCGAGGGGATATCCACCGCCAGTACAGGCAGACCGCTCTCGGCCACGGCGGTCAGGACCGCCGCGATTTCCCCCGCCACAGGCCGATCCAGCCCGATCCCGAACACGGCGTCCACCACAACGGCGGCATCGGCCAAGGCCTCCCCCAGCGCGGCGGGAGGCAGGATCGTGACCATCCCCGCCCGCGCCAGAATATACTGCCGACGGCACTCCTCACTCATGCGGCTCTCGTCGGGGGTGCCCTCCTCGGTATACCGCCCCGTATAGATCACGGTGACCTTGCGCTTCTCCCCCGTCGAGCCGTCGGTGAGGAACCGCGCCATGGCTAAACCGTCTCCGCCGTTGTTACCGCCCCCGCACAGGATCACCACAGGCCCCGCAGGGAACAGGTCGGCACGAGCGAGGAGAAACTCTACAGCCTTGGCGGCAGCCCGCTCCATGAGAACGCGGGAGGGAACGCCCAGGACGTCTATGGTGTAGCGGTCGCAGGCCTTCATCTGGGCGGCGGTGAGGATGGGGGTGGTCATGGCGGTACTTCCTTTCCTGTTTCTGGATACAGTATACCACAAGATCCCGCCCTTTGCAAGTCCCGCCATCAGAAAAAAATAAGGCATCCCCCGAAAAATTCACCCAAACATCTTGCCCTGTCGATCTGAATGTGGTACAATATTGAAAAAGGTGACGGTCCGGCCAACCTTCAAATTGGGGTTTATAGGTCTGTTGTCTGACGGAAGATGCGGTGACACGATCCACCCTCATCCGCCTCCCGCCGCAGGAGCTGGTCGGCACCTTCCCCCGCGGGGAAGGCAAGACTTTTTATGTTTTTCGTTATTCAAAAACTTATATATATCAGTGTGTTTTTGGTTTTAGGAGAACGAAAAATGCACCACGAAAGCCTTCCCTTGTGAGGGAAGGTGGCACGCGAAGCGTGACGGATGAGTAGTCCCCCTACCCACTTCCACTCTGCTCCGTCAGACCGACAAACCCAAATTTGAAATAATGACAAAATCATAAAAATACCAAAAAATCCCCCCGCCCCGTAACCTCCGCCCCCCATTTCCGGTCATATAGGGTGAGACGACCAAGGGGACCCCAAAAATGCCCCCGGAAAGGAGACGCTATGTCCCACAAGACCGTCCGCACAGGACCCCTGCCCGACGACGAGATCGTGGCCCTCTACTTCGCCCGCTCAGAGGAGGCCATCGCCGAGTCCGACCGCAAGTACGGCAAGACCTGCCACGCCATCGCTTACAATATCCTCCACTCCGACGAGGACGCCGAGGAGTGCGTGTCGGATACCTGGCTCCGCGCCTGGAACGCCATCCCCCCCGAAAAGCCCACCCGTCTGGGTGCCTGGCTCTCCACCGTGACCCGCCGCCTGGCCCTCACCCGTTATGAGACCAAGACCGCCGCCAAGCGCTACGGCGGCATCCAGGCCTCCCTGGAGGAGCTGGCCGAGTGTGTCGCCGACGGCGGCCTCACCATCGCCGACGAGGTGGCGATCTCGAACGCCATCAACAGCTTTCTGGCCTCCCTCCCCACCCGCACCCGCATGATCTTCATGCGGAGATACTGGTACATGGACAGCATCGCCACCATCGCCAAGTCCATGGGCATGACCGAATCGGCGGTGAAGGTCACCCTCCACCGCACCCGCGAGAAGTTCCGCAAGCATCTGGATAAGGAGGGCATCACGGTATGAAAGCTATCGACTTACTGAAGTATCTGGACAAGGCCGACCCCGCCTATATCGAGGAGGCCTCGGATCATAATCTGATCCTCTACCGCAAACGCCAAAAGCGCACCCGTACCGCTCTGGTCGCCACCTTCCTCCTTGTCGCGCTGGCGGGTGTGTTCCTCACCAAGCCCGCCCTCTACGCCTGGGAGACCCGCAACACCGTGACCTCCTGGCCCTCCGCCTCCATCTCTTTCCCGGGTATGACTTCCAAGCCCTCCGTCCCCATCTTCGTCTCAGCGGAGATGCCCGACCGCAAGAGATTCTCTGCCGACACCCCCTTCACCCTCTCGGTGGGCATGGGTCGGATCGGGAATACCAACGAGTACGCCACTATCTCGGTCAAGGCCCACGGTTTTGAGATCACCGACAAGGACGGCAATACCGTCACCGACCGCTACGTCCGTACCCTCTCCGACTTTGACAGCGAGGACTACGGGGTGCTGTATCGGGACGGCAAGCCCTCAAGCCCCGTCACGGGCTGTCGGTACCTGGAGGATTTCACCTTCCGCTTCACGGGCAGCGAGAACACCACGGGCTGGGGCGTGATCGAGTTCTCCCTCCAAAGCCGCACCGAAAACAGCTCTATGGGTGACTATGTGACGGTCTACTACACCATTCAAAACGGGGTGCTGAAGCTCACCGACAAGAACCCTGTGCGGGACGGCAGTCAGAACGGCGGGATGGGCGCGGTGCTTGTCCCCGAGGACGAGAAAGTCACGCCCACGCAGGAGAATATCAACGTCAGCTTCCGCATGGAATCCCGCGTTCTGTACCCCGGCCAATTTCTCGGTGACTGCATCGACCTCCAAGCCCGTGTCGCCCCTCGCGGCGCCGTCTACCCCACCGAGTATTTCACCGCCGAGCTGATCTATGCCGAGTCCCTGCGGGATGAGGATTTCTCCTTCTTTATCCATAAGCCCGCCGAGCAGAACGAGGATGGAACCGTCTCCTATTTCACCTTCCGCGTCCCCGCCGACGCCCCCATCGGCTCCTACGATCTCCGCGTCACCGACCCCGCCACGGGCTTTGAGTGGATCTATGAGAACGTGGTCACGATCCTCCCCGACGAGCGCGGCATCCCCGCCTACGAGGATCTGATCTGCGACGCCACCGCCCTCAGGGAGACCCTTGCCCAAGGCGAGGACTTCCGAGACGCGATCAAGATCACCCTTTGGGAGGACGGGATCGACCAGAGCTTCTTCTGCGGCGCTGTTCTGGTCTACGCCGAGGACGGCGGCGAGGCCTGCGCCATCACCGTGAAGGACTCTCCCTTCAGCTCCACCGCATCCGCGCCCTATATCCCCGCCGACGCCCCCGTGGGCGGCTACGATCTCATCGTGACGGATGCGCGGTACGGCTACACCTGGCGCTTCAACCACATCATTGAGGTGAATGCTGACCCTGACGCGCAGACGTATGCGTTCTATACGGACATCGAGGATCACCTCACCGTCAGCCGCTCCTCGGAGAAGACCTACACCTTCAACGGCATGGTGGAGAACCGCGGTCTGCCTTTCACCGTGACCGTGACCCCTCAAAGCGGCTTTGTCCCCACCGCCACGCTGGTCTATGCGGACGCCCCCGCCGACTCCGGCGAGATCTACGAGCTCCCGCTCCGCGCCGTGACGGGGCCGAATTTTGAGCCCTACGAAGTGGGGATCCCCACGGGAACGGTATTGTCGCAGATCTTTGAGATCATGGTCACCCCCGACACCCCCTGCGGTACCTACGACCTCATCCTCACCTACAAGAACGCCTCCGTGCGCTTTGCCGCCGCCGTGGAGGTCACGGAATAACGCAAAAGGAGTATCTTCCGATCGGTCGATACTCCTTTTTTTGCGGGAATTTTGCAATCCCCCCTTGCAGTAACCCTCAAAATGTGCTATACTGGTATCGGAAATCCCCATTCTGTCCAAAAAGGAGAATGTACCATGAAAAAACTCAAGATCGGCATCGCGGGTGCCCGTGGTCTGTCCACCGTCCTCGGCCTCAACTCCCTCCCCGATGTGGAGATCACCGCCCTCTGCGACCTGGACGAGAACGTCCTCAAATACTCGGGCGATAACCTGAATATCGCCCCGAACCACCGCTACCGCATCTTCGACGACATGATGGAGTCGGATATCGACGCCGTGGTCATCGCCACCCCCATGCAGTGCCACGTCCCCCAGGCCATCGCCGCCCTGGAGGCAGGGAAGCACGTCCTCTCCGAGGTCACCGCGGGGGTCACCATGGACGAGCTGTTCTGGCTCTGCGAGACCGTGGAGAAGTACGGTAAGACCTACATGATGGCCGAAAACTACATGTACACCCCCCAGGTTCAGCTCGTCCGCGAGCTGGTGCGACAGGGCAAGTTCGGCGAGACCTACTACGCCGAGGGTGCGTACCTGCATAACATCAACGGCCTCTTCGTCTACCCCAATGGCAAGACCTCCTGGCGCTCCTTCTGGCAGTGCGGCAAGCGGGGCGCGTTTTATCCTACCCACTCCCTGGGCCCCGTGATGCAATGGTTCCCCGACGACCATATCGCCGAGATCTCCACCTTCTCCCCCGGTGTCTACAACTCCTACGGCCTCCGTCAGGACAGCGGCACCACCACCCTGTGCCGTCTGGCCAGCGGGACGCTGGCCCAGATCCGCGTGGACTGCGTCTCCCCCCGCCCCCACAACATGACCCACTACCTCCTCCAAGGCACCCAAGGCTGCTACCAGTCCGCCCAGGGCTTCGGGGACCGGGACAAGATCTCCTTTGTCAGCGAGCAGAACCCCGACTCCTGCATGACCTGGCAGGCCCTGTCCGACTACAACGAGCATCTTCCCGAGCGCTACCGCATCGCCACTGCCGAGCAAGCGGCCGCGGGTCACGGCGGCGGTGACTTCTTCCTTGTGGAAGATTTCATTAACGCCATCCGCACGGGAGAATCCCCCATCGTGGACGTCTACACCGCCTGCGAGTGGACGGCGGTGGGACTTCTCTCCGAGATCTCGGTGGTCAACAATGGCCGCACCATGGAGGTGCCCAGATTCCGTAAGGGCATGACCATGGAGGAAAAGGGGATCAAGCTGTAAATGGCGGTTTTGCGGTGGGTTTGTGCATAACACTGTAACATTTGATAACCCAATGTAGGGAGCGGTGCCCTCACCGCTCCGCAACCAATAAATCTCTGATTTCTTTCGTCAAATAAGAAATTTTGAAACCGAATACCCATACCGAAACGGCATTCTTTTCGTGGCGGAGCGG
>JAGAIH010000051.1 GCA_017626655.1 Clostridia bacterium
GGGGGACCGCGTAGCGGTGGATGAGGGTCACCCTTCCCAATTCCACTCTGTTCCGTCAGACCGACAAACCCAAATTTGAAAAACAAAAACCCATGGGCGCAAAACCCATGGGCTCTCTGTTTTTTCGGTCACTTCAAGATCCAATGACAGGGCAGACCGTCCTTGTACTCGGGATACCGCTCGCCCTTGATGAGGGGGAGCAGATACCGCAGGCACTCGTCGGTAACGTGGTTGCCACGCTCGTTGATGAACTCGGCAGGAACACACTTGGTCTGATTGGCGATCTTGAAGATGTCCTCGTGGCCGATCGCAAAGGCGTAGGGCTCAGAGGAGACACGCTGAATGGTCATCATCTCGCGGCTGACACCCGAGACGGCGGCCACCACGGCGTTGCGTCCCACCTCCAGAGACTCGGTGATGTCCTGATCCGACACCAGATGCCCCGCGCAACGTTGGGGGAGGTTCAGCTCGATGGAGCGCACCTTACAGCCGATCTCGGCCTTCACCGCCAGCTCCAGGGCCTTGCCCGTGCCCTCCAGGTACTTGTGGCCGAAGGCGTCCACGGCGCCGCTCTGGGTGCCCTCACCCACCAGTGTCCCGTCGGCGCACTCCAGGCCCTCGGAAACCGCCACCACCACGTTGGGATGGCGGGCAAGCGCCTCGCGGATGTCAGCGAAGAACTGCTCGTGGGAGAAGGGACGCTCGGGGAGGTAGACCAGGTCGGGCTCGATGCCACAGGTCAGTCTGCCCAGAGCCGCCGAGGCGGTGAGCCAGCCCGCGTCACGGCCCATGATCTCCACGATGGTGACGGCGGGGACTGTGTAGACGGCGGTATCCCGCAGGATCTCCTGCATAGTGACGGCGATGTACTTGGCCGCCGAGCCGAAGCCGGGGGTGTGGTCGGTGCCCACGAGATCGTTGTCGATGGTCTTGGGCACGCCCATGACGCGGATGGGGTAGCCCACCTTTGCGGCGTAGGCTGAGACCTTGGCCACGGTGTCCATGGAGTCGTTGCCGCCAATGTAGAAGAAGTAGCGGATATCGTACTTGGCAAAGATGGCGAAGAGCTTGTCCATGGTCTCGGCCTCATTGTCAGCCCCGGCGGCGGGGAGCTTTCTGCGGCAGGAGCCGAGAGCGGCGGCGGGGGTGAGGGTCAGGCGGTCGAGAGCGGTATATTTACCGTCGGCGTCAGGGGCGAACAGCTCGTCCAGCACCACGATATCCTCGCGGAGCAGGCCGTCCACGCCGTTACGCATGCCGTACAGGTGGGTGATCGCGCCGTCCTCCTTGGCGATCTCATACAATGCGCCGCGGATGACACCCGCGAGGGTGGCGTTAATGGCGGCGGTGGGACCGCCGGACTGGCCGACGATGGCGTTGCCGTGTAACGTGTTTCCGTGTAAGGTTTCCATATGTTCTATCCTTTCGGTGGAAATATTTTATTATGTATAGGATAACACAAAGCGGGGAATTTGTCAATGGGAAAATAAAGTTGGGTGGCAAATTGCAGTTTATCGGTCTCCCGTCTTCCCTCATTCTCCAAATATCAGAGTGGGGTGAGGGGCCCCCGCGGGGGTTTCTAAAAATGGTTATGGGTCTCGGTTCGTGTGGATCAAACTTTCAAGTTGCATCAATGTATTTTGGTCTCAGTAGTCCAAACCCAATCATCATTTTTTCAGAAAGTTTTAGGAGATTCTTAAGAACCCTTTTTCAAAAGGGTTCTTAAGCCGCCGGAGGCCGTCCCCCCGGTAAACCCAAATCCGAAAAAGGTCATGCCCACCGTTATCGATGCATACAATGTCCCAGACAAGCCAGCAAAGGAAGGTATGCTCCATGA
>JAGAIH010000052.1 GCA_017626655.1 Clostridia bacterium
CAGCGAAAAGCTGGCCTCCAACTTCATCGAGCTGGGCTACGGCCTCCAGGTGGAGGGCATGGCCGCCGAAATGTTCTTCAACCGCAGCTTCGAGCCCTTCTACCCCTACCGCATGATCAACAAGCTGTGGTACGACCTCCTGGAGGACGAGAACGACCACTCCTCCCGCTGTGAGACCGACTGGCGGGTCTTCGACTGGTGCCACTCGGGCTACGAGCATAACGCCTGGTTCGCCTTCCCCGGCACCGCGGGCTACCAGCCCATCACCGACGACGCCACCTTCGTCATCGAAAAGTCCCCCACCGCCGACGTCTCCATCGGCTACTGCGACGACGCCTGCCACGGCGACCACGCCATGAAGGTGGAGAACCACAGCGACGCTCTCGGCGGCCTTGCCCAGGACGGTAAGTATTGCTTCCCCGCCGTCACCTATACCTTTGGGGGCAAGATCAAGCGGGTGTCGGGCAGTGAGTGGCTGACGGTGGCTATATATAAGGAAGGCACCACCGAAGATCCCGTGGTGACCTGCGCCCTGCGCGAGGTGGGGGACACCTATACCGAGGTGACCGCGAAATTTGAGGTCCCCGCCGAAGGCCGCTACACCTTCGCCCTCCTCCTGCCTCCCCATACCACCGTCATCTGCGACGACTTTACCCTGATCCCCTCGGATGCCATCCGCGGCTTCAAGAAGAGCGCGGTGGAGGCGGGTAAGTACGTCTCCCCCAAGGTCATCCGCTGGCCGGGCGGTTGCTTCGCCTCCTTCTACAACTGGCGGGACGGCGTGGGGGACTACCGTCCTCCCATGTACTCCTACTTCTGGGGTGGCTACCAGCACAACGATATCGGCACCGACGAGCTGGCCACCTACGCCGAGGCGGTGGGGGCGGAGTCCATGATCTGTGTCAATATGTTCCACCCCTTCAAGCGGTTCTTCGACTACGTTCCCCCCGAGTCTCTAAAGGGGGATCCCAACGACAAGACCCTCTACGCCGCCCACCACGGCCGTGATCTGCCCCACTTCATGGATAAGGAGGAGGGTGCCCGCGAGGCCGCCGCCTGGGTGGAGTACTGCAACGGCGACGAGACCACCGAGGGAGGCCGCGCCCGCATCAAAAACGGTCGGGTCAAGCCCTACAACATCCGGTACTGGGAAATGGACAACGAGATGCACCGCTGGTTCACCGACGAGGAGTACGCCGAGGCCTGCGTGCTGTACTCCCGTACCATGAAGGCCGTCGATCCGACAATCAAGATCGGCATGATCTCCTACTGCTCCTCCATCGAGGCCCTGGCGCGCATGGTGGAGATCGCGGGCATGGATATCGACTTCCTGGCTGACCGCGGCTTTGAGGAGGAGGATCTGATCCGCAAGCTGGACATCCTCCACAAGTTCAACGAGGCCCACGGGACCTCCATCCGCTACTGCAACACCGAGTGGCTCCCCCTCAACGGCGCGGACGTGTACAACATGGTTCCCCGCTCGGAAACCAGACAGAACAAGTGCTTCATGTTCTCCAAGTGGTCCTACGCCCTGGATGCCGCCGCTACCCTCATGATGTGGCAGAGATACGGGCAGGATATCGACTTCATCAACTTCAACAACCTGGCCAACACCCACTCCCAGTCGGTCATCGAGACCCCCAAGGAGGGTGCCTATATCACCTCGGCGGGCATGATGATGCACCGCTTCGCTACCACCGAGGCCTACCAGACCCTGGTGCTGGAGGACTACCACGCAAAGCGCACCGACCCCGTCCAGGTCCAGCTTTCGGTCAACAAGGGCGACACCGCCCTGGTGCTGAATCTGCTGAACCGCACCGAGGAGGACGGGGAGGTAGAGATCGACCTCACCGCCTTCGCGGTGGCCGAGGGCGAGGCGCGGGGCGTGCTCCTTTCGGCGGACAGCCTCCTGTCCATGAATACCCTGAACGACACCCAAGTGGCCGAGTCCCCCGACACGGTCACGGTGCGGGGCGGCGCGGTCAAGGCCACCGTCAAGCGGCTGTCCTTCGGGGAGTATATCATTCCGCTGATCCCCTGACAGACACGCACGGCAGTCTGATCCGCGCGGCACGCCAAGCGGACACAGAACCGCCCGAACCGTCCGCAAAGCCCGAATTTACATTGTGTTCACACTTTTTCTCCGATGATCCCGTAATATTCTCATGCAAACTGCGTCTTACATGGCAGAGGGATACTCCATCAGGTCATTTTCCTTACATACGCCCACACCTTAGGATCAAACCAAAGGAGGAACCTACCGTGAAAAAGAAGCTTTTCATTTTACTGCCCATTCTGCTCATCACCGTCCTGTGCGTCCTCGCCCTCCCCTCCTGCGGCGGCTACCGTGAGTACCGTCGGGGAGCCTTCCGCTACACCGTGGAGAACGGGGAGGCGACCATCACCGAGTATGTCGGCACGGAAGCCAACGTGACCATCCCCGACACCATCGGCGGCAAGCCCGTGGTGGCCATTGGCACGAATGCCTTTGAGGATCAACTCACTCTGAAGTCCGTGACCCTCCCCGACAGCGTGATCCGCCTTGAATTCAGCGCCTTTTCCAGATGTAAAAATTTGGAGAGCATAACTCTGGGAGAGGGCATCCGCGAGATCGACGCGCTGGTGTTTACCCAATGCGACAAGCTGACCTACAACGAGTACGAGAACGGCTCCTATCTGGGAAGCCCCGAAAACCCCTATCTGGCGTTGGTGCGGATGTCCCCCTCTGTGGAGACCGCTGTGTTCCACCCCGACACCCGCGTCATTTGCGGTGAGGCCTTTGAGGACTGCGACAAGCTGAAGGATCTCATCGTCCCCGAGGGTATCCTGTCCATCGGCGGCTTCGCCCTCCCCTCCCTGAAGACGATCTCCTTCCCCGCCACCATGGAGCACATCGACGGCTTAGCCTTCAGCGACTGCCGTACCCCCTCCGAGATCACCGTGGCCGAGGGGAACACCGTCTACAAGTCGGTGGACGGCAATCTGTTCTCCTACGACGGCACCCGCCTCATCAAGTACGCCGGCGGTAAGGAAGATCAGACCTACACCGTCCCCGACGGCACGGTCATCATCGAAAACTACGCCTTTGCATACGCCAAGCATCTGACCGAGGTGACTCTCCCCGACAGCGTGGAGGAAATTAGGGACCAAGCCTTCCTCTACTGTGAAGGCCTCAAGACTCTGCCCCTTGGAAAGGGCTTGAAGATCATCGGCGGCCAGGCATTCGGCTACTGCAGATCCCTCACCGAGGTCACCATTCCCGATCACGTGGAGGAGCTTTCCTACAGCGTGTTCAGCGGATGCGAAAAGCTGGAGACCGTGACGATCGGCAGCGGTGTCACGTGGCTGGGCGACGAGATCTTCAGTGGCTGTTACGCTCTGCGGGAGGTGGTCTTCAAGGATCCCGACGGCTGGAAGGCCGGTACCATGTACACCATCATCCCCAAGCGGATGGACCTGTCGGATCCCGAGCAGAACGTGGAGTATCTGCGGGACGAATTCGACTTCTATCAATGGAAAAAGGATCCCAAGGAGTGATCCCCTCGCGCAATACCGAAAACACCCCCGAAAGGAGCTACCATGAAGCCCTACCAAAACCCCATCATCCCAAACTCCCCCACCGCCACCACCTGGGACCCCTACGTCCTCCGCCATGGCGGCTACTACTACCATTGCTACTCCAATAAGCAGGGCGTGTTCATCTCCCGCTCCGAGACCCTCTGGGGCATCGGCAAGGGGGAGACCACCATGGTCTACGATTGCACCGCCGAGGGGGCTATCACCGACTGGTTCGCCCCCGAGCTGCACCGCATCGGGGACAAATGGTACATCTACGCCTCCCCCGATTACGGCAGCTTCCTCCACGTCATGACGGTACTGGAGGGGGAGGGGGACACCCCGATCTGCCGATACGAGAACCGCGGCATGGTGCGGGGCATCGAGAAAAAGTGGAATCTGGACGGCACCATCCTGTGGCACAACGACCGGCTCTACTTCGTCTGGTCGGATTGCGCCCATATGTACATCGCCGCCATGGCCGACCCTCTCACCGTCTCCGAGCCCGTCACGGTGCTGACCACCCCCGAGTTGCCCTTTGAGACCCGCGTGGGCCGCGTCACCGAGGGCCCCGCCATCCTCTACAGAAACGGTCTCATCCACATCGTCTACTCCGCCAACGACAGCCAGTTCGACGACTACTGCCTGGGCCTTCTGACCTTCGCGGGGGGCGATATCCTGGATCCCGCCTGCTGGCAAAAGTCCCCCGAGGCCATCTTTGCCCAAACCGAGGACATCCACGGCCCCGGCCATTGCTCCTTCACCACCGTCACCGAGAACGGCGCCGAGGTGGACTATATCGTCTACCACGCCAACCGCATCTCCGGCTCGGGCTGGAGCGGGCGGGAGGTGTTTATTCAGCCCATTGGTTGGGATGAAAACGGTTATCCCGTTCTTGGAAAGCCGACTTTTTGATGTAATTTAGCGGTCTCATCCAAACATCTGTAGGGAGCGGTGCCCTCACCGCTCCGCCACATGAAAAGAACCCATTCATTTGGGGTGTGTAACCAGAAAATGTCGGTTTGACAATACAAAATGGAAGCCTTTTGGTTGCGGAGCGGTGAGGGCACCGCTCCCTACAATCTAAACATCATGTACAACTCCCCGCCAACCCCAAATTTGAAATCTCACCCACAAGAAAGGAAATACCACCATGTCCCAATACCCCATCGGCTTCTGGAACTATCCCCCCGTCACCACCACCCCCGTCAGCGACGTCGCCCGCTGGGCCAACTGCGGCATCACCTGCAACCAGACCCCCACCTTCAGCTACGGTCACCACGATCCCGCCCTCATGACCGCCTTCCTGGACGAAATGCACGCCCACGGCATGAAGGCCTTCGTCTACATCAACGATCTCATCTTCCACAACTTCAAGGAGGACCCCGAGCGCTTCCGTGAGGTCTACGAGCGGGCCTACGCCGACTTCGGCCACCACCCCGCCACCCTGGGCTTCTTCATCGGTGACGAGCCCCTCCACCCCGCCGAGTTCAAGGCCTGCGTCAGAGCCTACCAGATCATGCGGGAGGTCTCCCCCGAGCTGACCCCTCTCCTCAACTTCAACCCCTACTGGTTAGGGATCGAGACCGACTTCCTGGGCGGTCAGAGATTCGAGGACTGGCTGGACAGCTTCATCGATGCCTCGGGCTGTCCCCTCATCTGCTACGACTGCTACTGGCAGATGAACCCCGAGGAGGAGGGCACCAATATGTACTTCCTCAACCTGAACAAGTACACCTCCGCAGGCAAGCGCAAGGGGGTCAAGGTCTGGAACACCCTCCTTTCCGTCGGCCACTTCCGCTACCGCGTGCCAAACGAGGACGATCTGCGCTGGCAGCTCTCCACCACCGTGGCCAGCGGCTGTGACGGTATTTTGTGGTTCTACTACTACGGCAACAACAACGGCAACAACTACCGCGGTGCCCCCATCGACGAGCTGGGGGAGGAGTCCGAGACCTATACCCGTATGCGTCGTGTCCAACAGATCTTCCACCGCCGCTACGGTGAGATGGTCACAAGACTCAAGCACGGCAAGACCTGGCACTTCCAGAAGGCCTACGGCGACTACCCTCTGTACATGACCTACGAGATCCCCCGCCTCCGCAAGATGGAGAGCGCCCACGGCATCCCCGGTATCGTCAGCACCTTCTACGACGAAAAGGGCGATCAGTACCTCTGCCTCTGCAACAACTCCCCCTTCGAGTCGGGGCTGTTCTCCTTCGTCTTCGATCCCGGCGTCACCTCCTGCACCCGCTACTGGGACAACGGGCGGGAGATCGACTTCATCCGCTCCCACCACGACGCGATCTACGAGGCACACGCAAGCTTCACCAAGATCGGCGTCTACCTCGCCCCCGGCCAGATGGAGATCTTCAAGGTGGGCTTTGAGGACAAGGCATGACGGGCATCTCCTTCCGCTACCTCCAAAAGCCTCCCTCCCCCGACATACTGGAGGAGATCTTTACCATCCTCGCCGCCAATATGCGGGTCATCGCCCCCACGGGACTGACCTATGAGGAGGATCGGGCGCAGTGGCTCTCCTGCGTTCCCCCCGCGCTGGAAAAGGAGGCGCGGCAGATTATCCTGATCTATGACCGGGACGAATTGATCGGCTTTTTCCAGTATTACGTCACCGCCGACCACAGCGTCTTCATGATGGAGGAGATCCAATTCAAGCCCGCCTACCACGGGAGCGGCCTGTTCGGGGACCTCTACCGCTACCTGATCCCCCGCCTCCCCGCAGATATCCAAGCCGTGGAGGCCTACGCCGACAAGCGCAACAAAAAGTCCCTCGGTGTGCTGGCCCATCTAGGGCTGACCGTCATGGGCGAAAACAAAAACGGCATCAGCTACCGCCTGCGCGGAAGCTATGCCGAGTTGAGAGCCAGATACGCATAAAAAACGCCGCAAGGAAGTCTGCGAGAACCTCACAGACCGCCTTGCGGCTGTTTTTCAGATCATGGCGTCAAAAAGGCCGTACCAAAATCCCAGCACAAAGAAGATGACATAAGGAATGGTCAATATGAGCCCGAAAACAAAGCCGACATTGGCCATTTTCCGTCCGGAGCGGACCCGAGCCTCCTCCTCACCGTAGGTGCGGAGGTACCGTCCCGCCTTGGATTTGGCAATGATGGACAGAACAAACCCGATCGGTCCCAGACAAAACAGGGAGAAGATCATGCCCAGAATACCCAGCGTCAGGGTAGCGCCGGCCAGGCTGTTTCTTGCCTGGATCTCACGCGCTGCCCCCACCTCATCCATGGGGTCGGTCACCTCGGAAAAATCCATATACACCTTGGAGGACTCCGTTTTGGGTTCCTCCGTTTTTTGCGCGGAAGCCCCTTGCAGAGACTGACCGCAATTGGTACAAAACTTCGCGGTATCGGGATGCTCCGCGCCGCATTGAGAACAATACATGATGATTACCTTCTTTTAACTGATTCTCAGAATACCGATTTCCGCCATAAGCTCCGAAAAGCGGGCAAACCCGTTTCACTCATACCATGGCCCATTCGGTATCCTATATGGAAAATGAAATCACATCAGCCCGCCAATGCTCAAGACCATGGCGAAAAGAATGATGGCAAAGTACAGGGTAAAGAAGATGGAATAGCCCAGGCCCGTGCCGAAGCCGACCCAGCCCAGGATGTTGCCCACCCGGGCGCGCCCCTCCAGCTGACCGAACAGGCGGGCGTACTCCCTGGCCTTCTTTCTCGCGGTAAAGGAGAAGATGAAGCCCAGAAGGGACAGACAGCCCGAAACGCCGAAGGCCAGGCTCAGAATACCCCACGTCAGGGTCTTGCCCGCCATATCGTTTTTGAGCTGATCGTCGGGCTCGCCGTAGAAGGGGTTATCGGGACTCACAGGAGCCTCGGGGCTATTGACAGTGCCGCAGATGGGACAGTAGCTCTCGCCCTCGTCCAGCTGGCGGCCGCAATTCTTACAGAACATAGATGTTTCCTTTCTTTCGGTTGGATAATGGCAGGATCACACGAATGCCCCGCATATGCCCATATAGACCATCGCGGCAGCAAAGAGCGTCAGGAAGGCCAGGTAGCACAGGCCAATGGCAAAACCGATCCTGCCAAGGATATGGCCCGTTTTGGCACGCCCCTCCAGAACGCCGAAGGTCTTTCGGTAGGCCAGAGCCTTGCTTCGGGCAATAAAGGAGAAAATGAAACCAAGCAAGCCCAGAAGAGAACAGACCAGACTCATGATGCCCCATTTGAAAGCGTCATCAGCCATCTCGTTCATCAACTGATCCCTGGCCGCCTCTGTGCTTGTGCCATACAGAATGGACGGCTCGGATGCGGTCATTGCCCCGCAGGAAGGGCAGTAGCTCTCGCTTCCCTCCAACTGGCGGCCGCAATTCTTACAGAACACAGCAGAGCTCCGCGATCACATCACACCGGCTTCCGCGAGACCTATGGCAAAGCCCAAGAGGACCGCGAAGCCCATGTAGATGGTCATGCCCAGGCCCACGCCAAAGCCGACCTTGCCCAGGATACGGCCCACGCGGGCCTTACCCTCCAGGACACCGAAGGTCCGCTCATAGGCAAGAGCCTTGCTCTTGGCGATGAAGGAGAAGATGAAGCCCAGCAGAGACAGACAGCCCGAGGCCGAGAAGGCCAGGCTGAGGATGCCCCAGGTGAGGGCCTGACCGCCCATGCCGCTCTTCAGCTGCTCGTTGGCCTCGTTGACGGCGTTATAGCCGTACTCAAGGGTGGATGCGGCAGCGGCGGTCTCGCCGCCGTTGACGGTGCCGCATACGGGACAGACATTCTCGTTCTCGTCCAGCTGACGGCCGCAATTCTTACAAAACATAGTATATACCTTCCTTTCAATGAATGGTTTTCAGGAGTGGAGCGCCGTGTCGAATTGCTTGACGAATTCCTTCACGGCGGTGTCGTAGCGCTCGGAGTCGGTGATACGGAGCATGGAATGCCGACCGTGGGGGAACCAGACCAGGCGCTTATCCGAGGTGCCCGCCAGGTCAAAGAGCTTTTGGGCGTACTCGGGGGTGGAGTACAGGTCCTCCTTGCTGTGGAGCATGAGGAGGGGGAGCTCCAGCTTGTGGATCACGTCGATGGGGCCGAAATCCATGGAGTGGCCTGTGTAGTGCTTCATCCAGGCGTTGATGAGGGGGTAGACGGTCTTGACCGGCTTTTTGCGCTCGATCAGGTGGTTCTTCATGGACTCCCCGAAGTTGGGAAACATCCCCTCGGTGATGACCCCGCGGACACAGTCGGGGCAGTCCTTTGAGGTGACCGCCAGCATGGCCCCCGCCGCTCCGATGCAGATACCGTGGAGCAGGACGGTCTCCATACCGAACTCATCGCGCAGGAGCTTGACCCAGGCGATGCAGTCCTTGCTCTCCTCGAAGCCGACGGTGTTGAATTCTCCCTCGCTCAGACCGTGGGCGCGGGGGTCCACCACCAGGATATTGCACCCCGCCTCGGCGTAGGGGATAGCGAAGAAGTAGCCGTACCGCAGGCTCTCGGTGCGCCCCGACAGGATCATGACGGCGCGGTCGTAGCCCAGGTCATAGTATTCGCCGTAGAGGTTGGTGCCGTCGCGGACCACGTGGACATCCTGCTTCCTGTCCAGATGAGCCGCCATCCAGTCCTGCCCGATGGCGTCCATCCGCATACTGTCGGGATCCTCGGGGAAGGAGGGCACCCGCCCCCACTTCTCGGGGGAGGTACGGCGCAGGGTGGCGGTGTACACGCATTTAGAAGCCACGAACAGGGTCAGCGGCCACATGAGAATACCGCTGCCCACCAGGACCCCCAGGATGATCCACACGAAGGTCGGGACGGTGGACAGATCCCAGGCGAGTGCCATGAGCATATTCAGGTACCGTCCTTTCTTTGGGTTTTCTTGCTTTTCTCGGCGGCCACGCGGGCGTCGAGATCGGCCTTCAGAGCTAGCACGTGGTCGCGGATGGCCGTATTGGCCGCCTCCAGCTGATCCCGGGGGATGATGGGGCCTGTGGCGGTGATGTAGTCCTTCAGGTTAATCTCGTTGCCCACGAGGATGTGGGTCCGTCTGAAGAAGCCGTAGTTCCCGTCGGTGATGATGGGAAGGATCGGCACCCCCGCGCGGTGGGCGATGACGATGTAGCTGGCGTAGAAGGGGCCGATCTGCCCGTCGTCGGTGTTCTTTCCCTCGGGGAAGATCTGCACCATGCCGCCGTTCTTCAGCACCTCCACCGACTTCTCCATGAAGCGCATACTGCGGATACGGCGGTCACAGGGGATACCCCCGAAGAACCGCATCCCGAAGCCCTGGAGCTTGTTGCGGTAGGCGTGCTCCGAGGCCACCACCCACAGCTTGCGGGGGAGGACCAGGAACATATTTAGCATGAAGTCAAGCACGCAGTAATGGTTGGAGATGATGAGCTTTGCGCCCTTGAAGCGGCGGCTCTTACGGCGGAAGCTCCCGTCCTCGTAGTAGGTCTTGCGCTTGAAGAAGAGCCAGTAGAGCCAGAAGCCCTGGATGATGGCGAACCAGCGGAAAATATCGAAGAGAATCATGCCTCGGTCGCACGCTCCTTACCCATGTGGGAGATCACCTTGGGGAAGGCGAAGGACATACCGAAGGCGATCATGCAGGCGGCGGCCACGATCAGAGGCAGGAAGGAAATGTTGCCGATCATGTCCTCGCTCTTGAGGGCGGTGAGCATGACCCCCGTAGCCAGACCCGCCGAGACACCCTCGAAGAGTCCCTGCACCGCGAAGTACATGGAGGCCACCGAGTGGCCCTTCTCTTCCCTCTCCCGCTTGGCCAGATGGGAGGGGACGGTGTAGGTCACCGAGAAGAAGGCGCCGATGGAGAAGGAGACCAGGATACCACCGCAGATGGCGATGGCGGTCAAAGCCCCCTTGGACAGGCTCTGGGAGCTGATATTGCAGAAGTACATCACCAGCATACCAATGGAAAAGATGGTGAGAATGTAGCGGTAACCGAAGCCCAGGCCTCGCTTGGAGACGATCCTGTTATACAGAATGATGGTCAAAGGCACAGGCACGAAGGAGGAGGCCATGACCACGGTCATGTTCAGCCCCGTAGAGGAGAAAAGCTCGTTGATACCGCCCAAGAAGAGTTGAAGACCGAAGTTCATGACGGCGGCGGTACACATCCAGTAGATGAAGTGTTTGTTCTTCACCGACACAACGATAGCTTTCCACAGGGTCAAAGGCTTCTCGGCCACCTCGCCCTCGCGGACCGCGGCAGGCTTGTTGGTGGGTTCCTCTTTTAAGAGGAACATGGGAATGAGCATAAGCAAGGACAGGGGGAGGAAGATCAGCGCCACGTAGCGAATGTTGACCCCCATACCCACGAACACGGGGACCAGGGCATAGCCCAGGATGAAGTACACCACGTCGCAGACCGACTTGATATTGGAGAGGAACACCACGTCGCCCTCGGTCTCGGTGACCTCCGAGAAGGTAGCGTAGAAGGTCAACATGGTGAGGGTGTAGAAGGCGTAGTAGATCATGAGCAGAACGCCGAACCACACGGTATTCAGCACTGTCTCACCCTGATTCAGGGGGACAAGGAACAGCAGATAGGCGATGACCATAGGCACAAAACCGATGACCAAAGAAGGTCTGCGGCGGCCCCAGCGGGTCTTCAAACGGTCGGTGAAGGAGGCGAAGGGCAGGTCGATGACACCGTCCAGCACCCGCGCTACGAAGGCCAACGCGGCCCAGAGGGTGGCCACCACCAGGTTCTTGTCGATGTAGGTCCAGGTCCCGATGTCCTCGGGGGCGAAGCCGCCCGTCAGCAGAGCCGAGCAAAGATAGGAGCCTACCATGAGGTTCATCATGTTCACGCCCATGCCCGAGCAGCCGTACAGGGCCAGGAGCTTGCGGCTTTTGATCTTTTTCATGTGGTTTACCTTTCCTATGGTTTATTCAAGGGTGATCACGAGATCGTAGATGGGATCCAGGGTGGAGATCACACTGACCTCAGCCCCACCCGAAAGCTCCTCGGCGGTATCCGCCAGGGCGGCGATCTCCTCCTCGGCGCGGTTCTTGCCGTAGAAGAGGGTGATGACGTCACGGTCCTCCTCGGACAGCGCGGCCTCCAGGGTACGGCGCGCCACCTCGGCAAAGTCCGTCCCCACGGTCAGCACCTCATCCCCCGCAAGGGCGAAGTAATCGTTCTGTACGATGGTCTTGTCTCCGTAGCGCACAGTCTTGACGGCGTGGGCTACCGAGATCTCCCTCAGGTGTCCGATGGTGTCGTGGATGGCGGTGACGGTGGCGTGGATATCCTCATCCGAGAAATCAATGATGGGCAGGGAGGCGTAGCACTGCGCCACCGATCGGCAGTTCAGCACCGTCACCCTGGCTCCCTTGTACATGCTTCCCGCCTGCATGGCGCTGAGGATGGAGTTGGAGCTGTTGGGAAAGACCAGAATCTCCCCCGCCGACACGCGGTCGAAGGCCTCCAGGAAGTCTTGGGAGGAGGGCGCCTCCTCCGAAAGGATCACGGCGTCGGCTCCCATCTCCGAAAGCATCCGCTGGAGCCTTTGGTTGGGCGCCACGGCCACCACCGCCAGGACGGCGCCCTCCTCGGTGGGCGCGCAGAGGATCTTCTCGGTCCGCCCCGTGTGCTGGACCGACATATTCTCCACCTTCATAGTCAGGAACTCACCGAAACGGTGGCAGTAGGTCAGCACTACCTCGGGGGTCGGTGTGTGGATATGGACCTTGACCTTGTCCCCCTCCAAAGAAGCGACCACCGACTCGCCCAGGGCATTCAGGTGGGTCAAGAATCCATCGTAGTCAAACTCCCCCAGGGCGGTGGTCAACTGGAGCAAAAGCTCGGTGCAGTAGCCCAGGGAAAAGTCACTGTTGCGATCGAAAAGGGAGTAGTCCACGAAGTTGGAGGCCCCCTCGGCCGTCTTCTCGTCGGGAGATGACAGAGGCTCGCCCTTCAGGTATCGGAGGACACCCTCCAGAAAGTATACGAAGCCCGCGCCGCCGCTGTCCACCACTCCCGCCTTTTTGAGGATGGGCAACAGCTCGGGGGTGCGCTCAAGGGAAGCCTTGGCCGAGGCGGTCATCAGCTCCACCGCGGCGTCGATATCACGCAGGGCGGGAAGCCCCTCCCGCAGAGCCGTGGACACGTCCTTCAGCACCGTGAGGATGGTTCCCTCCACGGGCTTGGCCACTGCCCTGTAGGCGTAGGTGCAACCCATTTCCATAGCGTCGGCCAACACCGTAACGTCGGCCTCACTATGCCCCGCAAAGCCCTCGGACAGGCCGCGGAAGAACTGGGAGAGGATGACCCCCGAGTTGCCCCGCGCTCCAAAGACGGCGGAACCCGCGAAGCTTTGGGACAGGGCAGACAGATCTCCCTCGCCGTGCTCAATGGCGCGGAAGCCGTTCTTCAGGGTCATGACCATGTTGGTTCCCGTGTCGCCGTCGGGGACGGGGAAGACGTTCAGGTCGTTGACCTCGGCGCGGTGGGCCTCCAGATGAGCGAGACCGTACCGCAGCATATCCCGATAGACGGGACCGTTTATGTTCTCCAATGATTTGTTCTCCTGTGGGTAGGATTCGTGGGGGGATCAGCGCGCCGACTCCATGATCCGCGTCATAATCTCCTTCTCGCGGGCTAACTCCTCGGAAACCTCATCGCCGAGGAAGTAGACACCCACCATGCCGGGGCCAATATTGGTACCGCTGGCGGAGTAGGAATCGCTGACCAGCACCGCCTTGGGGTGTAGCTCGGCTTCCAGCTTCTCCTTGAGGGTCATGGCGTACTCCTCGCGGTTGCTGTGGACGATGAGGAGGTACTGGTCACCGACGTTGGTAGCCACCTCCTTGACATAAGCTACGGTGGCGTTCAGGGCCTTCTTCATGCCCTTGGCCTTGGTCAGGACGGTCACGTAGCCGTCGCGGTTGCAGTCGCCCATAGGCTTGACCCCCGCGAAGCTGCCCATGATGGCCTTGCCCGTGGAGATGCGCCCGCGGCGGGCGATGAACATGAGATCGTCGATGGGACCCATCTGGTGGACGCGCAGGCGGTTGGCCTCCAGCCACTCGGCCACCTCGTCCAGGGTCTTGCCCTCCCTTTGCAGCTCGTGGGCGTAACACACCAAAAGCCCCAGGGAGCCCGACATACGCAGGGAATCCACGCAGACGACCCGCCGCTCGGGATACTCGGCCATCACCCGCCGGGCGGCTCCCACCGCCACGTTGTAGGTGGAGCTGATCTTAGAGGAGATGGAAACGCTGAGGATATCGGTACCCGCCTCGGCGTATTTTTTGAAGTATTCGTAGTATTCCTCGGGGCTGGCGGGGGCGGTGCTGACCTGCATACGGCGGTCCCCCAGGCAGTTGTAGAAGTCCTCACGGGAAATGAGGCTCCAGTCCAGCTTGGTGTCAAGCTCCCGTCCGTCGCTGATGCTGACGTGGCCGTGGACGTAGTCGGTGATACCGAACTGCTCACGGATGGCGGGAGACAGATCGCAGGTGACGTCGGTCAAAATGATATACGGATCCATGATGATCTCCTTTTTTGGGATTTCGATCGTTCCTTAACTATATGCGCGTCAGGAAAAACGCATGATCCCCCATTTTATTCATATTCCATTACAGTATAGCACAACAGGAGCGGTTTGTCAATCAACTAAAGTGAAAAAAGTCGTACCTACAGGATCTTTGTCGAGACAATTCCTTCCGTAACAGACAAAAAACGGAGGCCGCAAGCGCAGCCCCCGTTGGGGTCTTATTCGGTGAGGATCTTGAAGTCCTTCAGATACATCTTATCGTCGGGCGCGCAGGAGGAGAAGAAATCCATGCGGATCTCGTGGATGGTTCCCGACCAGAAGCCCGTCTCGGACAAGTCGATCCGGACCGTATGCCACTTCCCGTCGGCTTCCACCTCTACCACGGTGGAGACACCGCCCGTGGCGTCCTCGATCCCGCCCGTACAGAGGAAAAACTCGGTCTGGAAGGTCCGCTGGCTGGCGCTGCGGGGGATCTTGTAGGTGAACTCCAGGATGGGGTAGAACATGGCGTCGTACTGCTTGCCCATGAGGTCGTAGTCAAAGCTGAAGTAGGGATCGTAGCACTCGTAGTCGGGGCGAAGCAGAAGGCCGTTCTCCTCGGTCAGCTCCACGGTACAGCGGCGCTCTCCCGTAACAATGGCCAGATCCTCTTGGGTCTTGAAGGTGAGCTGCAGCTCGGGTGCCTCCTCCACGTCGAAGAGATCGTCCCCCGTGCCGTCGCCCCACTGCTTGTTGAGCCACCACAGGCGCATGGTCAGCCAATCGGTGACGAAGGTGCCCGCGTCGGCGTGCTCACTGAAGGTGGAGAGATCGGCGGCGCTGTGGTGGTGTATGAGATTGCGGTGAACAGGCTTGCCCCAGCGATCCCAGTCGCGGTTGAAGGCGGCGTCGTAGGCGTGATTCACCGAGATCATCTCGGACACCACGCTCTTCAGCTCGGTGTAGTTGGCCTGCCAATGCTCTCGGATCATGTCCTCGAACCACGGAATGCGGCCCAGCATAACGTACAGGAAGTTGACGCGCACGCCCTCGCTCTCGGAGAAGTTGGTGGCGTAGAAGCCCGTGTAGGAGTGAGTGGTGGAGTAGTGGGTGTTGGCCATGGAGAAGTCGAAATCCCAGGGCGCGGCCAGGGTCAGCACGCCGTCTCCCTCGGGGGAGAGATCCACGTACATATTGAAGGCCATGGCGTCCAGGTTCTTGCAGATCTCGTCCAGGATGCACATGGACACGGCGGACTCCAGGTTGAACACGGCGGAGATGGTCTCGATCTGCCGCTCCTCGTCGGTCTTAGCCCACTCAAAGGAGCGCTTGGGGGTGAGCCGTCCGTCG
>JAGAIH010000053.1 GCA_017626655.1 Clostridia bacterium
ATAACGCTGGCCCATCAAGATCTTTTGGCCCTGACGTCGTACCTCATCCACCATCCTTCGGATGGTCCCCCTTCCCCAGAGGGGAAGGTCGGAGAACGAGTCTCGACCCACTGATAAACCCCAATTTCCCCTCTATCCTCCCCCAAAACAAACGGCCAAGCCCCCAAAAAGAGCTTGGCCGTTTTTCTATGCTCGTGAGGTCTCACCGCCCCGTCACACGGAAGGTCCGTCCCTCCTCGGGCGCGTCGGTCATGGATACCACGAAGGCCACCGAGTAGGTGCCGTCCTCGTCGGCATAGATCATGTAGCCGTCGTAATCGCGGTTGGTGGTGTCCTTGTAGGTGATCCACTCACCGTTCACCAGCTCCTCGATGACGGGACGCTGATAGCTTGTCAGTCCGTAGACACGAACAACACCGTTGTTGTCGCCTCCCGTGAGGGTGAAGGTGGCGGTCTGATCCTCGCCTACCTTGACCTTGGGGATGTAGGCGTCCTCGATCACACTGCCCGCCTCGGTCGTGACCTTGTAGGGATCAATGCAGGAATCCTGCCGCACGTTCAGCACGTTCTGATCGCTGGTAGAGTCCACGTAGCCCCAGGGGAGCAGGATGTAGTCCACGCAGATGCAGTCCCCCGCCTTGAGGGTGACCTCCCCCAGATCCAGGGTCAGGTCTCCGAAGTTCAGGGTACCATCGAAGCGGTCCCGCATGAGGAAGCCCCCCGTGAACTCCTTACCGTCGATGACGATGTGGGAGTCCTTGACGATCAGGGCGAAGTTGACCGCGTCAGCGGCCAGCGGCTCGTAGTAGTCGAAGAAGGGGTACTCATTCCCCAATTTAAAGAAGCGGTCGTACCTCTGCGCCGTGGCGATGCCAAGGTCGATGACCTGATGCTGATTGTTCTCGTCCAGATAGCCCAGCTTGTTGAACCTGGGATGGCGGCCATTGAAGCAGAAGAGGGAGAAATCCGACTTGAAGTCCTTGAAGGTCACGTCCTCCAGGACGTCGATACGAAGGGAGTAGTAGGTGCGGTTCTCGTCGGTCTGGGGCATCTCCACGTGGCGGTAGCTGACGTGGATGGCGCCGTCCTCGGCCAGATAGTCCATGTCCACGTCGGCGTAGACGGGGCCGTAGGAGTCGATGTTGTTGTGGTAGTTCTCCAGATTGCCCGTCACGCGGTCGGCGGTGTCGTAGCGCACCACGAAGAGCTGACCGATGGCGGTATGCTGGGGCTGGGAGGCCCAAAGGGGAGCCGACATGGCGCGGAAATCGGGCAGGAGCCAGTTGTCCTTGCCGTAGACGAAGGAGGGCGCGATGCAGTTGGTCTCGGTCACCCCCGTGGACAGGTGATAGTAGGGCGCCACGAACTGGATGGAGGAGAGCTGCTTCAAGGGGAGCTTGCCCCAGTTCTGGTAGAGGTTGAGCACCGTGAACGTCTTGGTCTCCCCCGCCTTGAGGGTGAGGGGGAAGAAAGTCTCGCCGTAGGACACGTCCCCGGGGAGGTACATACTGTCCTCGTTCTCCCCGGTAAAGTTCTTGGTGACCTCCAGGGGGATGGGCAGGAGGGTGCTGTCCTCGTCGGTGAGGACGGCGCACTCCAGGGCGCCCGCGTAGGTGTGGGTGTAGACGTA
>JAGAIH010000054.1 GCA_017626655.1 Clostridia bacterium
CCCGACTGGGCGGCGGTATCGGCACCCGAGGCCCCGGTGAGTCCAAGCTGGAGAGCGACCGCCGCCACATGAAGCGCCGCATCGACGCCCTGAAGGCCGAGCTGGAGGTGGTGGAGAAGAACCGCCGCACCATGCGGGCCTCCCGCGACCGCTCGGGACTGCCCCGCGTGGCCATCGTGGGCTACACCAACGCGGGTAAGTCCACCCTCCTCAACGCCCTCACGGGCGCGGGGATCCTGGCCGAGGACAAGCTCTTCGCCACCCTCGATCCCACCACCCGCAAGTTTACCCTCCCCGGGGGCGAGACCATCCTGCTCACCGATACCGTCGGCTTCATCCGCAAGCTCCCCCACCACCTGGTCTCGGCCTTCCGCTCCACCCTGGAGGAGGCGGTCTACGCCGATATCGTCCTGCTTTTGTTGGATGCCTCCGACCCCGAGTGCGCGGGTCAGCTGGAGGTCACCGAGCTGCTGCTGGAGGACCTGGGCGCAGGCGGGAAGCCTACCCTCTACGTCTTCAATAAGTGCGACAGGGAGTCCTGCGACACCGTCAGCCTCATGGGCGTGGTGGCGAACAAGGGCCTGTCCTTCGACCGCGACACCGCCCAGAGCCGTCCCGACACCACCCGCGCCGCCGTCTATATCTCGGCCCTCACAGGCCAGGGCCTGGATCAGCTGGCCCTCACCCTCCAGGACATGGTCCGTATCGGCAAGCGCCGCGTGACCTTTATCATCCCCAACGCCGAGCAGGGGGCCCTGTCCCGCCTCTACTCCGAGCAGGCCGCCGTGGAGTCGGTGGACTACGGCTACGACGCCGTCACCGTGGTGGCCACCGTGGACGATCGGGTGTATGGGATGATGAGAAAGTACGATCCCAATGCCAAGACCGTCCGCCGTGAAGGCGAGGAAGAGGATACATGGTAAAACTCGGCTGTGTCCGATAACGATGTTTTCCCATAGAAGGAGGTGTTACCATTATGAAACTGATCCTGTCCTCCTGCGACTTCCGCAACGAGCGCTCCCGTCAGGTCATCCTGGAGAACCTCCCGAAGCCCCTTTCGGAGTGCCGTCTACTGTTCATTCCAAACGAAAAAGCTACCTCCGACAAGGTGGCAAGCGGCAAGTATCACGCCCGTATGGCGGAGCTGGGCTTTGATCCCGCACTTGTCCGTGTGCTGGACTACGCCGATCCCGCACCCTCCGTGGGGCTGGATATCGACGTCCTCTATATCAGCGGCGGCAACACCTTCGCCACCCTCGACCGCATCCGCCGATGTGGATTTGACCGTGAGATCATCCGCTATATCCGATCCGGTGTGACCTATATCGGCGGGAGCGCAGGGGCGCATGTGGTCTGCGATGATATTTCACACGTCACCCGATACGATGCTCCTCCCGAGGGCATGACCGAGCTTCATGGTCTTGGACTCGCGGACCTGACGCTCATCTGTCACTTTACCCACGATCGCCAAGGGCATATGGATGAGCTGGCGGGAGAAAACCGTCACCCCATCCCCTTGGCCGACGGGGACACGATCATAATACAATAAAACCGCCTTTTGCCACAGGCAAAAGGCTTCCGCTCATTGCGCCGTCAGGCGCACATCATTTGCGGAGCTTGCTCCGCAACATCATTGCCTCGCAGAGGCACATCATTTGCCGCATCGCGGCAACATCATTTCACCGGAGGTGAACATCTATGGAACTCTGGGACCTGCTCGACAAAGACCGCACCCCCCTGGGCATCACCCACCCTCGCGGCCGTAGGTACCCCATGCCCCCCCATACCTACCACACCGTGGTCTCGGTCTTCACGGTGGACGCCCAAAACCGCCTCCTTTTGACCCTCCGCGCCCCCACCAAGGGGATGTATCCCAATTATTGGGAGTTCACGGGCGGCTCGGGTGTGGCGGGCGAGGACAGCCTGACCTCGGCCCACCGGGAGCTTTTGGAGGAGACGGGCATCGACTGCCCCCCCGAAAAGCTCATCTTCCTCGGCACCCTCCGCGAGCCCTCTGCCTTCATGGATTGCTACCTCTGCCGCCTCGACAGCGCGGGGGAGGACACCCCCATCACCCTCCAGGAGGGGGAGACCGTGGACTACAGATGGGTCACCTTCTGCGAGTTCGAGACCATGATCCACAAGGGCCTGATCCCCCCGCCCTGCGCTATGCGGTACGGCTTCGTGAAAGCCAAGCTCACCGAGATCATCGGGGAGGACGCGTGGCTCCAGCCCGACGCGGAGGAAGTGTCTACTCTTGAAACTGCTCCCAAGGAGGACAGCCATGAGTAATGTTGACCAGACCCCCGCACCCGTCCTCTACACCACCCTGGAGGGCGTGGGCAAGGACGAATTCGAGGAAAAGCGATCCGTATTCATCGGTCATGCTGCACACGTGGAGACCGAGGAGGAGGCCATGGCCTTCATCAAGCAGAAGCAGAAGGCCTACGCCGACGCCACCCACAACGTCTGGGCCTACCGCATCAGCGGCGGCAC
>JAGAIH010000055.1 GCA_017626655.1 Clostridia bacterium
CCGCATCGACATTGAGATGCTGTCCCGCTCGGTGCCCCTGTGGCGGAGCGACTACCAATGCACCTGGGACTGCTGTCCCGAGGTCAACCAGAACAGCAATATGCGGGCGGCCTGGTGGTATCCCTACTCGGGCATCGGCTACGGCCCCACCCTGGGGGACACCTACAGCTTCCGCAGTGCCTACACAGGCGGCATGACGGTGCGTACCTGGGAGCATGCCGACCCCGAATGGCGGGTAGGGGGCATGAACGAGCCCTTCGACTGGGCGAAGAAGTATTTCGGCGAGTACGCCCGCCTGCGCCACTACTTCGCCGAGGATTTCTACCCCCTTATTCCCCCCTCGGACATCAACACCACCTGGGTGGCCTCCCAGTACCACGCCCGCTCCGAGGGAAGCGGCTTGATCCTGGCCTTCCGCCGCGCCATGTGTCCCTATGAGCAAGCCCACGTGGAGCTTGGGGGCATTGACCGCAGAAGAGATTATATCTTCACCAACGAGGACACGGGGGAGAGCTTCACCGTGGCGGGTACTACCCTGCTGGCGGAGGGCCTGACCCTGACCATTCCCGAGAAGCGGCAGTCCCTGCTCCTCACCTACCGCGAGGCGTAAGGAATGGGAAAGATCACCGAAGCATTCCCCTACAAGCGGGTCGCCGTCATCGGCTGTCCCGGAGGCGGCAAATCCACCTTCTCCCGCGCCCTCCGCGACCGCGTGGGACTCCCTCTGTACCATCTGGACGCCATCTACTGGAGATCCGACCGCACCACCCTCCCGGGGGAGGAGTTCCGCGCCATCCAGCGTCAGATCATCGGGCGGGACGAGTGGATCATAGACGGCAACTACGGCTCCACCGTCGAGTGGCGGATCGCCGCCTGCGATATCCTGTTCTTTCTGGACTACCCCACCGAGGTGTGTCTCGCGGGGGTCCGTGCCAGGAGGGGGCAGAAGCGGTCGGATATGCCCTGGGTGGAGGAGGGAGACGACGAGGAGTTTCTGGATTTCATCCGCGCCTTTGAGAGCGAGAGTCGGCCGAGGATATTGGAATTGATCGGGAAATATCCCGATAAGACCGTGGTGACCTTCCGTACGCGGGAGGAGGCGGAGAGGTATCTGGGGGAGTTGGAACGGTAGAGTTTTCAAATTGGGGTTTAGTGGTACGTTCCCCTGCCTTCCCCAGCGGGGAAGGGGGACCGCGAAGCGGTGGATGAGGAGAGCGGCACACAGTTCGGTGTCTGGTGTAGATTCTTCCTGGTATATCAAGGGGGTTGTCACACCCGTATGGAAAACTCAACCCGCTCTCCTCATCCGTCACGCCCTTCGGGCGTGCCACCTTCCCCGCTGGGGAAGGCTAATGGAAGCGGCCAACTCCCCGATAAACCCCAAAATTTCAAACAAAAAGCCCTCCCAAGCATCATGCAGGGAGGGCTTTTTTTGATTCATCGAATGTGCTTCCACCCACAATCGTTGCGGATGAACGCGGCCAGATCCTCAATATAGTCCAGATCGTCGTCACAGAAGGACAGATAGACGATCTCGCGGGTGGCGTCGTTGGTGGCGATCAGATTCACGATCTTGGGGTAGCTTTCGTTCCACGGGGATCCCTCTGCGTCGGCCAGGATCTGAAAGGTATAGCCGTCCAGCGTGGCGTTGGGATCGCAGGTATAGCCGCAGGCCTCCATAGGCTGGGTTTGGAAGGTATACGCCGTTTCGACGCGGGCTTTCTCCTGTTGATAGGCATCCTCACCATAGCGGCAGATCAGGACCTCCGCGTCGCAGGTAAAGAAGCCCATCTGCTGGGAGAAATAGTCGTAGTAGGCTGTTTCCTCGGGAGCACCCACGTCCGAGAGCGGAGGCATAAAGGAATTCTTTTTCTGCATCTCGGTGTAAGGCACGGTCATGTCGTCCCCCTCATAGCAGTCCAGCATTTCATGTTTGCCCACGGCTATCATGAACAGAACAGAAAGCAGAAACACCACGGACAAAACCACCGACAGAAGAACGCGAAGCCACGCTTTCGGTTTTTCCGTCATCCAAATCAGCCACAAAAGCAGGATAAAGCAAAGGGGCAGGACCGCGAAGGTCACGGCAAAGGCGACATTGAACAGCGTGTTAACGTTCAAAAGCATAATTCCCACGGCAATAGCTCCGAAGGGTAGGAGCAAGAGACACAGGAACGGGATCAAGCGGGCGGGGGCAAAGCGTTTTTCGGTCATATTGCAGACTCCTTTCGTTCTCGTCATGAAAGGCACAGGAGGCCTCACCTATATAAGACACCGAAAAAATCCAAATATTACAAAAACTCGAAAAATTTTTTTTATTTTCCGTATTCTGTTCCCCGCAGAGCCGCCTTCGCCCGCAGCGTCACCAGATTATGCTCATACCACTTCATCTCCCCCAGCTCCTTCGCGGCGCGGTCGAGGTAGTCGTGGGTGGCGGCGCGGATGTTCGCCAGCTGCTCGGGAGAGAATTCCACGGGGTCGGCGGGCTGGAAATCGGGATCGGCGGTGGCTTCCATGAAGTCCAGAGCGGCGAGGACGCCCGAATGGCCGCAGTCCTCGAGCACCTCCCCCTGCATGGTGCGGAGGTTGCCGTCCACGGCGGCATTCGCGTTATACTTCATGATGAGGCTGTCCACGTTGACCACCGAGATGGCCACGAAAAAGACCAGGAAGACAGCCAGCAAAGTCCCCGTGAGGTTCATCCGCGCGAAGATCTGGCGGAGGATCACCGCCACGAAGCAGACCGCCAGCAGGAGCATGAGCCAGGTGGCGTAGGTGCGCTTGTGGGTCATGCCGTAGGTGTCCACGTAGAGGAGCATCTTGGC
>JAGAIH010000056.1 GCA_017626655.1 Clostridia bacterium
AAATTTGCCGTAGCGGCAAATTTGAGAGTCCCTTAAGAATCCCCAAAACTTTCAATAAATATGTTTACGATGTTTTTTTGAAGGTTTTTGGAGTTCTTAGAACCTTTTTGCAAAAAGGTTCTAAGCCGCCGGAGGCCGTTCCCTCGCTCCCCTACAAACCCAAATTTGAATCACAAAGAAGAAAAGGACTCCCAACCATGACCATCCACATCCCCGCCGAGTACGACGGCCGTATCCTGCGCTCCTACCTCAAGCTGACCCTTGGGCTTTCTACGGCTGTCCTTTCCAAGCTCAAGAATCACGAGCGGGGGATCGTCGTCAACGGTCAGCGGGTGACGGTGCGGTATGTCCTCCGAGAGGGGGACGTGCTGGAGCTGTTCGACCGCGACACCGTCGAGAGCGCCACCGAGACCGTCATTCCCTGCGAGCATCCCCTGGATATCCTCTACGAGGACGATTTCGTCATCGCCCTTGCCAAGCCCGCGCGAATGCCCACCCATCCGTCTCACGGACACCTGACCGACACCCTTGGCAATGCCCTGGCCTTCCGCTACGCAGAGGCCGCCGAGCCCTTCGTCTTCCGTCCCCTGGGACGGTTGGACCGCAACACCAGCGGGGTGGTGGTGGCGGGGAAGACCCGCGCCGCCTCGGGGTGTCTGTCCCGCTCCCTGCAAAAGGGGGAGGTCACCAAGCGGTATATCGCTCTTGCGGTGGGGGAGATGCCCGTGGACGGCGCGGTACATACCGTAAAGGCCCCCATCTACCGCATTGAGGAGCCTGTGGAGGGCGGCTTTGCCAGCATCAAGCGAGCGGTGGGAGATCCCGAACGGGATGGAGCGGTGTACGCCGAGACCCGCTACCGCGTGCTGGAGTCGGGGGGCGGTCATTCCCTGATCCTCTGCGAGCCCGTGACGGGGCGGACCCATCAGCTGCGGGTGCATCTGGCCCATCTGGGGCACCCCATCCTGGGGGACGATCTCTACGGTGAGGTCTCTCCCTTGATGGAGCGGCACGCCCTCCACGCCCTGTCGTTGTCGGTCCCCATGCCCTTCTCACGGACGCGGGAGGACGTAAATGAGGCGGCTGTCCCTTTCGTGGGGTGCGGTGAGGATTGCCCTCTGAACACGCCGTCCCCCGACGGCTTCCTCCATACCTGGGCGCCCCTGCCCGCCGATATGGAAGCGGTCATCCGCTCCCTGTTCCCGCAAAGCCCCATGTTGGCCGAGACTCCCACGGTGGGACTGCTCCGCGGTCTGACCCTGTCCGAGGCTTGACCATCCCCCACCTTTTGTCAAACGAAAGGACGTTGATATTCCATGAAATTCCCATTCCGCAAGAATAAGACCCCTGCGGCGCCCTCTGTGGGACTCGAGAAGCCCGCTGGAGGAGGCGGCTCCTCTGCCCCCGCTCCCGACGGTGCGGCGGTTAAAAACGCCTCTGATCCCAAATACGAGCGGTTTCCGTTGATCTGCATCATCCTGTACGGACTGGCGGCGGTCTGCCTGGCGCTGTATATCGTCATGATGAACAGCGTGGCCTTCGCCGACTTCTTCAATCAGACGGTGTCGGCGGCGTTCCGTTCGGGGTTCGCTATCCTCACCAACTGGATCCCCTTCTCCCTGGGGGAGGCGGTGATCTTCCTTCTCCCCCTGGCTCTGTTCCTGGTCTTGCGCCACGCCGTCAAGCACTATTGCGGCTCCTGGAAGGCCGCTATGGTGTACATCGGGATGCTACTGTCGGTGGTGGTGACCCTGTTTTCGGTGTTCGTCCTGACCTTCGCGGCGGGCTACCGTTGCTCTCCCCTGGACCAAAAGCTGGAGCTGGACCGTCAGAAGGTCTCGGCTAAAGAGCTGTACGATACGGCAGAGATCCTCATTGAGAACATCAACCGCGAGACCGCCCTGGTGGATTTCGGGGAGGATCGCTTCTCGGCCATGCCCTACAGTCTGGACGAGATGAATACCAAGCTGGCGGAGGCCTACCGCGACTTCTCGGATGAGCATGACTTCATCACCCACGTGGACAGCCGGGTCAAGCCGGTCCTTGTCAGCGAGGTCATGTCCTATATGCACATCACGGGGGTGTACTCCTTCTTCACGGGAGAGGCCAATATCAACGTGAATTTCCCCGACTACACCATCCCCTACACCGCCGCCCACGAGCTGGCTCACCAGCGAGGCATCGCCAGGGAGGACGAGGCCAACTTCGTGGCCTTCCTGGTCTGCGTCGGCTCCGACGACCCCTATATCCGCTACTGCGGCTACCTCAACGCCTACGAGTACGTGGCCAACGCTCTGTACCGCGCCGACAAGGAGCTGTACTACAAGGCGGTAGCCCACCTCAACGCCGAGGTCAAGGCCGAGATGGCGGCCTACAACGATTTCTACGACAAGTACCGCGAGTCCACGGTCAGCGAGGTCTCGGGGACCATCAACAACTCTTACCTGCAAAGCCAGGGCACCCCCGGTACCGTCAGCTACGGTATGGTGGTGGACCTGACGGTGGCCTACTACAAGTCTCAAGAATAAGGACGTGGATCCGATCGAAACAAGCCAATGGAGGCTGATTTCGGTCGGATCCCGCTACTTTTTGTTGGTATGTAAATATTTTGTTAACTGTGTGTGTGTATACTTGCCAAAATTGTGCAAATGTGATATGATATTATTGATATAACAAGACCAAAACCACCGCCAAAGGAGGGAAAACGTCCGCGCCAGCCTGTGTCCATCGCTGTTCCGTCGGGCGTTGCTTTATTTTTCCGCTGTTATTCTTCCATTTGCGCGGTTTTTCTACATATTTTCTTATCCATTCACCCATCCACCTTGATCTTGACCCGTGGCAGTCCTTCGCGGCGGCCGCGCTACATATATACTATGGATAAACTCTTCATTCACGGCGGCTACCGCCTCAACGGTACCATCGCCATCAGCGGCATGAAGAACGCCGCGCTCCCCATTCTCTTCGCCTGCGCCCTCAACTCCGAGACCTGTATCCTGCACAATGTCCCCGAGGTCAGCGACGTGGAGACCACCATGGAGATCCTCTCCGAGATGGGCTGTGTCATCCGCCGCATCACCCCCACCACCGTGGAGATCAACGGCGCGGGCTTCCGCGCGGGCACCTCCCCCGAGGGCCTGGTCAGCTCCATCCGCGCCTCCTCCTACCTCATGGGTGCTGAGCTGGGCCGCTTCGGCTTTACAAAGATTGCCTTCCCCGGCGGCTGTAAGTTCGGTGTGGCCCGCCCCCTGGACTACCACATCCGCGCCTTTGAGATCATGGGCGCCGAGATGGAGACCACGGGCTACGGCTTCAGCGGCGAGGCTCCCGACGGTCTGCACGAGGGCAAGATCATCCTGGACATGGCTTCGGTTGGCGCCACCGTCAACATCATCCTGGCCGCCGCTCTCACCCCCGGCACCACCGTCATCGGTAACGCCGCCAGAGAGCCTCATATCGTGGCTCTGGCCAACTTCCTGAACATGTGCGGAGCCCGCGTCCTGGGCGCCGGTACATCCGAAATTCGCATTGATGGCGTTAGCAAATTGCATGGTTGCACCTACACCGTGATCCCCGACATGATCGAGGCCGGCACCTATATGTGCGCCGTTGCCGGCACGGGCGGCCGAGTCACGCTGACGAACGTCATTCCCAAGCATCTGGAGTCCATCATCAGCAAGCTCACCGAGATGGGCGCGCAGGTGGAGGAGGGCGAGGACATCATCACCGTGACCTCCTCGGGCCGCCTCAAGGGCGCCACCATCACCACCGCCGTCTACCCCGGCTTCCCCACCGATATGCAGCCCCAGTTCGGCGTGCTTCTCTGTGTCGCCCGTGGCATGAGCACCATCAACGAGAAGATCTGGGACAATCGCTTCGCCTACCTTGACGAGCTGATCCGCATGGGCATCACCGTGACCCGCTCGGTCAATACCGCCTGGTTCCCCGGCAACCAGAAGCTCCTCGGCTCCTCCGTGGCCGCCACCGACCTCCGCGGCGGCGCGGCGATGGTCATCGCGGGGCTCATGGCCCAGGGTGTCACCGAGATCTCCAATCCCCACTACATCGACCGTGGCTACGACGACCTGATCGGCAAGCTCCGCTCTCTGGGCGCCTACATTGACCGCCGCGAGGTTTTTCCTGAAAGCACTCCTATCGCTGTGAATTCCCGGTCGTGAGTGCCGACTGCCAAAAACCGCAAAAGCACAGGATCCCGACTGGACAAAATCACCAATCCCACTCCCATTCACCCCAATAAATGAACCAAATGGGAGTAGAAAGCACCGCAAAACCGAGTTTTTCGGGGATGCGGTGCTTTCCTTCACCCTGTATTATATATTTTTTGATATGTCCAATTTTCGGCATATCATTTTTTATATGCTCAAAATCCGACATATTATTTTTGATATATGGCAGTTTTGGGGTCGTTTTTTGAAAATTGGGGGCGGAAAATCTGTTTGGAAACGGATGGGAGGCGGGGGAGTGGGGCGCGGGGAAACTCGAAAAACTGCACAAAATAAGGATGCCTCCGACCGAAGCATCCTTGCTTTTGTTGTGTGTGAGACCCTCCGGATTCGGGCTTTTCCCTCCGCTCAGGATGACGGTTAAGGGAGTACAGAGGCCGACCTCGGGTGTATGCGGAGATTTTCAGAATCGAATCCGCATCTGGTACCACGCCGCGCCGCCGTGTTCGGAGGAAGAGATGCCCTCGTTGACAAAGCCGAACCTGGCGTAGTAGCGGAGCTTGGCCTCCTTGCAGGTCAGGACCAGTCCTTCCCTGCCCTGCGGGATCTCCTCGCGGCACTCTCGGATGGCGGTCTCCAGGAGCATCCCCGCGTAGCCCTTACATCGGTGGGCGGGGTGGGTGGCCACGCCGAAGATCATCTGCCAGCGGCCATTTGGGTCATGGAGGGCGGTATCGTGGAACATCTCGTCCCGCAGATCAGGCTCGTTGGAGAGGGAGCCGTTGACCATGCTGACCAGCTCGCCGTCGGCAAACAAGAGCCAGAAGCGGTCGGGAAAGGCCTCCAGGCGGGCGGCGAAGGATTCAAAGGGCGCGGCCTCGGCGGGAGGAAAGCAGGCGGCCTCCAGGGCGGTGATGGCGGCGGTGTCGGCGGGAGTGGCTTTGCGGATGGTAAGTGTGGGCATGGCGGGACTCCTTTTCCGGGAGAGAGATTGGTTGACAAATTGGGGTTTATCGAACTGTTTGACGGAACAGATCAGTATGTTTTTGGGTGACCCTCATCCACCGCTATCGCGGTCCCCCTTCCCCCGAGGGGAAGGTCAATGCGTCAGCCGCTTCCTTGGCTGATACCCAAAAACATACTGATACTAAT
>JAGAIH010000057.1 GCA_017626655.1 Clostridia bacterium
CGACGAGTCCAAGATGGTGGATCCCCACCTCATCATCTACTACCCCGTCCGCGTGCTGGGCAACAAGACCATCGTCACCAACGGCGACCAGACCGACACCATCTACGATCTCATGGACAAGCAGATGACCTTCGAGCAGGCTCTTCGCACCCGTGAGTTTGAGGACGACAAGCCCAACTTCACCCCCCGCATCTCGGGCATCATCCGCCGCGAGGCCGACGGCGACATGAACTTCGCCCTGTCCATCCTCAAGTCCGCCGAGGGCGACGATTCCTCCTGCGAGCGCTTCACCTACGCCTACTCCGACCCCCTCTGCGGCCGCGCCAAGTTCATCCACACCTACAACGGCGACGGCAACCCCCTGCCCTCCTTTGAGGGTGAGCCCAAGACCCTGGAGCTGCCCGACGTGGATATCGACACCCTGACCGACCTGATCTGGACCAACCTGAACGAGGACAACAAGGTGTCCCTGTTCGTCCGCTACATTGATCTGGCTACCGGCGAGGCCGAGACCAGGATCGTCAACAAGAACGTATGAGAATCGTAGAACTTGACAAATCCCGTAAGGATTCGATCTTGCCGCTACTGTTTGCTATCATGCACGCCAATATGAGCAAAATTGCCCCGACAGGCAATTCCTACGAAGAGGATTTGTCGTTTTGGTTGTCTTGCGTTTCGTCCGAACTGGAAAAGGAGCCGAGACGGATATTGCTGATATATGACGGAGACGAAATCGCGGGATTCTTCCAATACTCTGTCAGTAACGGTTTGTTTATGATGGAGGCGATACAGCTTCGCGACCGCTATCAAGGAACCGGCGTATTTAGCGAGCTATATGCATACCTGACAAGGATCATTCCCAAGGATACCGAGTTTGTTGAGGCTTATGCAAATAAGGGCAACCATAAATCTATCGCTGTTTTGAAACATCTGGGTCTTGAGATCATAGGAGAGAATAAAAACGGTATCTCCTACCATTTCAGAGGCAGATATGAAACCATTCTACGCAGATACGGAGATGCTTGAGTTTTATCCGTAAACAACGGTAGGGGAGGGGTCTCCCCTCCCGAAAAAAGATCTTTTCCACATATATGCGGGAGGCGAAACGCCTCCCCTACAACGAAGAATTATGAAACGAGGAGATAGTATCATGAAAGAATTCGAGCTGAAATACGGCTGTAACCCCAACCAGAAGCCCTCCAAGATCTACATGCACGACGGGACTGAACTGCCCATCGAGATCCTCTGCGGCCGTCCCGGCTACATCAACTTCCTGGACGCATTCAACTCCTGGCAGCTGGTCAAGGAGCTGAAGGCCGCCCTGGGACTCCCCGCCGTCACCTCCTTCAAGCACGTCTCCCCCACCTCCGCCGCTGTGGGCATCCCCCTGTCCGAGACCCTGAAGAAGGCCTGCTTCGTGGACGATATCCCCGGCCTGGACGAGTCCCCCCTGGCCTGCGCCTATGCCCGCGCCCGCGGTACCGACAGAATGTGCTCCTTCGGTGACTGGGTGGCTCTCTCCGACGTCTGCGACGTCACCACCGCCCTCATGATCAAGCGGGAGGTCTCCGACGGTATCATCGCCCCCGGCTACGAGCCCGAGGCTCTGGAGATCCTCAAGTCCAAGCGCAAGGGCAACTACAACATCGTCAAGATCGACCCCGATTTCGTGCCCGATCCCATCGAGCGTAAGCAGGTCTTCGGCATCACCTTCGAGCAGGGCCGCAACAACTTTGAGATCAACCGCGAGCTGCTCTCCAACATTGTCACCGCCAACAAGGATATGCCCGAGTCTGCCATCCGCGACCTCATCGTGGCTCTCATCACCCTGAAGTACACCCAGTCCAATTCCGTCTGCTTCGCCGTGGACGGCCAGGCCATCGGCGTGGGTGCGGGTCAGCAGTCCCGCGTGCATTGCACCCGTCTCGCAGGCGGTAAGGCCGACACCTGGTTCCTCCGCCAGCACGAGAAGGTGCTGAACCTCCCCTTCAAGGACACCCTCGGCCGCCCCGACCGCGACAACGTCATTGACGGCTACATCAACCAGAACGAGGAGGACGTCACCGCCGACGGCAACTGGCAGAAGTACTTCACGGTTCAGCCCGCTCCCTTCACCCGTGAGGAGCAGAGAGCTTACCTGGACACCATCGACGGCGTGGCCCTGGGCTCGGACGCCTTCTTCCCCTTCAGCGACAACATCGAGCGCGCCAAGAAGTCGGGCGTCAAGTACATCGCCGAGCCCGGCGGCTCCATCCGTGACGATCTGGTCATCGAGTGCTGTGATAAGTATGGGATGGCCATGGCCTTCACCGGCATGAGACTGTTCCACCATTAAGATACGCCTGCGGTGTGTGAAATGAATATATAGCATGAAGCGAACAAAAACGGATATTCTTATCAAACTTTGGCATGCATTGGGAATCGTTGTTGTAGCGGGATTTTTGGTGTATTCTACTCTGATCGGTGGTTCTGCAAGTCTTGGATATTGCGAAGAAGGTATGTATTATGTTGGAAACCATGGAGAATATACTCAAGTTTCCCAAGTCATTTATCAAATAAGTTACATTTGGGAAGCTTTGCTTTGGATCTTTATACTGCTTACCATGATAGGTTACTTTGTCATATCCGGAATCCACGAAATAATAATGGTAATAAAGAAACGGCGCAAAAGATTGGAATAATACGTATTGTTAATGCTATAACCCAACCCCGTTAAAAAACGAGAAACGAAACCTCATAGAAAGGAATCCTCCTTACATGAACATTCTGGTTATTGGTAGCGGCGGCCGCGAGCATGCCGTGATCAAGTCCATCAAGAAAAATCCCGCTGTGGAGACGGTCTACTGCCTCCCCGGTAACGGCGGTATCGCCGCCGACGCGACCTGCGTGAACATCGGCGCGAAGGATATTGACGGCATTGTCAAGTTCGCCTCTGAGAACAAGATCGACTACGCCGTGGTCACCCCCGACGACCCGCTGGTGCTGGGTTGTGTGGACGCCCTGACCGCCATCGGCATCCCCTGCTTCGGCCCCGACAAGAAGGCGGCCATCATCGAGGGAAGTAAGGCCTTCTCCAAGGATCTCATGAAGAAGTACGGCATCCCCACCGCCGCCTACGAGATTTTTGACGACATGGACAAGGCTATTGCTTATCTTCAGGACAAGGATATGCCCATCGTCATCAAGGCCGACGGTCTGGCGCTGGGTAAGGGTGTCATCATCGCCCAGAATCTGGCTGAGGCCGAGGAGGCCGTCCGCTCCATGATGGCGGACAAGGTCTTCGGCGCCAGCGGCGACCACGTGGTCATCGAGGAGTTCCTCACGGGCCCCGAGGTGTCTGTCCTGGCCTTCACCGACGGAAAGACCCTGGTCCCCATGGTATCCTCCATGGACC
>JAGAIH010000058.1 GCA_017626655.1 Clostridia bacterium
GTAAGAATCGCTTGTCGGGTAACGAATTTCCGCGGGTCTGGGCAAAAGGCTCCCTCTCCGAGGGGGCTCCCGCGAAGCGGGTGGGGGAGTCATCACGAGAAGTGAGGCACTCTTTTCTGTCAGACCGCTAAACCCAAATTTTCCCACTTCTCAAAAAATATTTCCCCTTTTTCCATCATATTTCCCCCTTTCTTCCGTCTTATATGGTATAATGGATAAAACTCCATTACGAATTACGCATTACGCATTACGAATTCCCCGAAAGGAGGCCCCTATGTCCACCCCCCGCCCCCTGACCGACGCTGAGATCGTGGCCCTCTACCTAGCCCGCGACGAATCCGCCGTGGAGCATACCGCCAAAAACTACGGCGCCTACTGCCTGACGGTGGCCATGAATATCCTGCAAAGCCACCCCGACGCCGAGGAGTGCGTCAACGATACCTACCTCCAGGCCTGGCGCTCCATCCCGCCCCACAGGCCCACCGTCCTGCGGCTGTATTTGGGCAAGATCACCCGCCGCCTGGCCATCGACAAGTACCGCGCCAATAAATCACGCAATCGCGGCCTGGAGGTGGCCTTGGACGAGATCGCCGAGATCCTCCCCGCCCGGGAGGAGGACGACAGCGAGCTGCCTGCCCTCCTGGCCGACTTCCTGGCCTCCCTCCCCGCCGAGGAGCGCAACCTCTTTATCCTGCGCTACTACCACGGCCATACGGTGGCCAGACTCGCCAAGGCCTTCAAAATGAAGCCCAACAACCTCTCCGCCCGCCTCTACCGCACCCGCGAGAAGCTCCGGGCTTATCTCGCAGAAAGGGGGTACCAAGTATGAAAAAGCATCAGGAACGCGCTCTGAATGCCTTCGCCGCGCTGGAGTCTCTGCCCGACGGTATGCTCCTGGAGGCCGAGCAGGCTCTTATTGCCGCCGAGGGCGGTGTCATTGCCCCCGTGAAGAAGCCCAAGGGGGGATTTGCCCGCATCATGAGCAGCGGTTGGACCGCCGCCGCCATTTCCTGCATCGTAGCCCTCGGCGTGCTGATCTTCATTGTCCGCGCGGGCAGGGAAGCACCTACCTATCAGCCTCCCGTCAAGCCTGCGGGCAGTACCATTGAAATGGCCACCGAGGGAGCGGATTTCACCATCTCCACCGAGGTGGAAAATTACCCCAACGGTGTCGGCAGTATCACGGTGGTCATGACGGGCAGGGTCAAGGGCAAGACCATTACCGCCATGGGCGGCTGGCACCTGGAGCGGCTGACTCCCGAGGGCGCCGTGGCAGAGACGGTCTACTACACCGAAGAAGTGACCATCTCCGCCAAGCCCGGACGGGATGAGTACGCCACCATCAGCAAGACCCTGTACGGCTCCTACACGGGGGGCGGCTTCCCCGCAGGCACCTACCGCCTCCACGCCACCAAGTTTGACGGGGAGAAGTATGTCTCGGTGGCCTACTGCACCTTCACGATCGGGGATCCCGAGGGGGAGACGAGGCCCATACTGGACTATCCTCCCGTTGAGGAGCAACTCTATACGGTGGAGGCCTCGGACATGACCTACGGGAGCGGCGATGGCGTTTCGGTGAAGATCACCGCTGTCGAACAGGGCGCATCTCTCTACGAAATGCCCCCCGCCTTTGCCGTGGTCAAGCTGGCAGGTCCCGCCAATGGCTCGGATACGGGTTGGGATACCATGGAGCTGGTGATCCCCGAGATCAAGCCCTCCGCGCAGGATGGCGGCTACGCGGTGTATCGCACAGAGCTGGAGCTGGGGGATGGATATCTCCCCGGTCTCTATCGCCTGTATGCCCTGACGAGCGACGGCAGTAACGCCTATGTCGACTATTGCGACTTCACCATCCACCCCAACGAAACGGGACTTCCCTATTCGGTGACCATGAGCCAATCCTTGTATACCGAAATGAACACCCACCTGTCCATCCTCTTCCAAGCCCACGAGGCGGGTCAGCCCATCAGCCGCGGGGACTGCTGGTCACTGTGGCGAGTGGAGGACGGGAAGCGGATCTCCATGGGTTCCCAGAGCGCGGAGTATGCCTTCGAGGGCAAAGAGGTTGCCCCCGATGAGTATGCCGAGGAGTATTACAGCCCCACCATTTCCCTTGTGACGGGAGGACAGCATGAGACCCTTCCCGCAGGACAGTATGAGCTGATCTTCAACGAGGGCAAGGGGGTGATCTTGACCTTCAAGGTGATCGCCCTCCCCGAGGACGCCATAGAGGCGGGGGTCGGCTCCGTGCGGGGCTATATCCTGAAGGAACAGAACAGCCCCGCTGTCTACCTCCTCAGCGGCAGCACCTATCCCGAATGTCTCATGCTTTTCTACGACCGCACCGATCTGGGCGAAGCCTTCGATGAACTGAACAGCGGCGACTACGTGGAGCTGCTCGCCTGGAACTTCATCGAGCCCGCCCTTCCCTGCGCCACCGTGGGCATGGTCAATAAGCTGCGGGACGGCACCTTGGAGTCCATCCCCGACATCTATGACGAGTTGCTGGAGCTATATGGGATCACCCCCGCGCCTTGAAAAACACCAATTACGGGACTTTCCTTCGGGGAAGTCCCCTGTTTTTACAAAAAAATCTCCCCAAACCGCAAAAAACTTTTCCGTACCCCCTTGTCAAATCCGCCGTTTTGGTGTATAATAGGATGTAACTGTATGCGGA
>JAGAIH010000059.1 GCA_017626655.1 Clostridia bacterium
GGTGCCTCGGTGGGCGCCTCGGTGGGGACGGCGGTGGTCTCCTCGGCGGCCTCGGTGGTTACGGCGGGGGGATCGGTCTCGGCGGGGATGGTATCGCCGCTATCGCAAGCGGTAAGGGTGAGGGCCAGGAGAGTGGCGAGGAGCAGGATCATCCGGGTGAGTTTTTTCATGGTCTTGTATCCTTTCTTGCGTTGATCAGTACTTGCGGCGGCAAAGGGCGTAGCCCGCGGCCATGAGCAGCAGGAAGGCGGGGGGCACGAGAGCGGACCTACAGCCCTTCTTTCCTGCGGGTCCGGTCTCGCTCTCGGCGGGGGCGCCTCCGTCGGGACCGCTCTCATGGGGATCGGTCTCGTTGGGAGCGGTGCCGTCATCGGTGTAGGCGGGTGCCTTCCCCATGTTCAGGGTGGTGACCAGGCGTTGGTCGGGGGTGTAGTCCACTTCACCGAGGCCCTCGCCCAGGAGAGTCTCCACTCGGCTGCCCTCGGCTACCTGGGACTTGTAGGCGATGTAGAGGTTGGCGAACTCCATGGTCTGGCTCCGGGTAGTCAGGGCGATTTGGGAGCCGGCGGAATTGACGCGGGTATCCTCCACGGTCAGCACCTCGTTACCGTCGGCGTCGCGGAGGATGACCGTACCGTAGTATTCCTGTCCCGTGCCGTCGCTCTCGTAGACCTTGCCGGGATCCAGGAGCAGAGCGGAGCACATGAGGACGTCGTTGAAGTAGATGGACAGGGTTTCGCCGTCGTCCACGGCGCGGAGCTTGAACCAGCCGTCGGCGGCGGGCTTGAACTTGTCGCCGTAGGGGAATCGGTAGGAGGCGGAGGCCACCCCCAGGCCGTCCTCGGCGTAGCGCTTGATGCGGACGGTGATGGCGTTTCCGTCGGGGTACAGGCCGATGCCCGAGCCCGCTGTGGAGGAGCCGCCGTGCACACGGCCGCCGTTCTCGGCGTACCAGTCCCACTCGAAGTAGTTGAAGACCTGCTTGACGTTGAAGTTCTTGGGGTTCTCGGGGGCGTAAGCGCCCGGCATCTCACCGCGAATGTAGACGGCGGAGTTGCCGTAGTCCACCATGTGGAGGTCGGCGGAGAACTCGTACTGGCCCTCCACGTCCTTCCAGGTGCGGAGGTCGGTGTAGCCCTTGAGGCGGACGTAGTTGCCCTTGTCCCCCTTCAGCACCTGGCCTGTACAGGCCGAGGTACCCGTGGCCAGCTGGAACTGGTCGGCGATGGGGGTATCCCCCACGAAGAGGCCGGGGGTGGTGTTCTTGAGATCGTACAGGACGTCCACCACGGTGTCCTTGACCGTGATGTCCACGTCGGTATCGGGCTTCTCCACGGCGGCGCCGTTGGCGGGAGCCTTACCCGATTCAGTGACCAGGACCGTCTTCTCGACGGGAGAGGTGGTGTAGTCCTCGCAGAGGTAGAGGAAGCCGAAGCGGCTATCGGGAGCGGCGTCGCCCAGGTCCATGAAGGCCATGGGGTCGCCGTTATCCACCGAGTTGTCCGCCCACTTGAAGATCATGCCCGAGAGCTTCCCTTCCGCGCCGATGATCTCCTTGGAGAGGCGGATCGCCATGTAGGCGCCCTCCAGGTAGTAGTAGGCGCCGCCCACCACCTCGGTCTCGAAGGTGTTGTCCTTGAACTTTTCTACCGTGACCACGAAGGAATCGCGGTCGCGGTTCAGCACGAAGTCGTAGCCCTCCCAGCCCGTGGTGATGTCGCCGTCGGTGTTGAGGTAGAGATTCATCCACTCGGCATCGTTGTCGATGATGATATCGTGGGAGGTCTTGACCAGGAAGTAGAGGTTATCCGCGTCCTGGGAGACCTTGGCGTAGTCGATATCGTTACGGCCTGTGTTGTTGATGTAGCGGTAGCGGGCGTCGTAGCTGACGGTATTGCGATGCTCGATATCGTAGAGGGAGTCCATGTAGACCGTGTCGATCTTGTCCCAATCCGAGAGCTTGTAGATGTTGACGGTCCCCTGGTCGTCGGCCGTGGGGGTGGCGGCGATGCCCTTGTACTGGCGGATGTAGTCCACCATCTGGTAGTAGTAGTTATCGCCGATGCCGTAGCCGTCTTGGTTCCGCATGGGCTCGCCGTCGCGGGAGAACTCGGCGTTGAACTGGTCCACGTAGGAGAACTTGGCGGTGGAGTTGGCCATGCTCTGGGGGGTGTCGGAGTGGAAGCAGCCCGCGATCCACTCGTTCCAGCCCGTGATCATCATGACGAAGGGGCGGTCGGCGGCGATCTCCTGATTCACGAGGTAGTTCACCGCGCCGAACTGGGACTCGAAGCACAGGCCCTTCCCCGCCCGCTCCACCGAGGAGAACTCCATGTCGCCCTTGTTGTTGTTGGGCTGGCGGTTGTTGACGAAGCTGCGGCCCTTGCTGGAGGAGGGATGGTGTCCCATGGCCACCGACAGGGACTCATAGTTGCCCTCGGCGTCACGGCCCCAGCCGCCGTTACGGAGCTGGACGGTGCGGGAGGTGTTTCCCGGCATATAGATGTACTCCTGGAGCCAGGACCAGTAGTTGTCACGGTCGATCCAGGCCCAGCTCCCGCGGACGGTGAACCTCTCGTCCACCTTCTTCTTGACGTCCCCCGACAGGCCCGAGTCGTTACCGAAGATCAGGGGCTTACCCTCCCAGAGGAAGAACAGCTCGCTGTACTTGTCCCAGTTCTCGTCGGAGTAGACCGTGGTGAAGAGCTTCTGCATATTGGACTGGAAGGTGGCGGGGGTATCGCCGTTGAAGAAGACGATCCGGGGGGTATCGATACCCTCGCGGCGCATCTCCAGCCAGGTGTCGAAGAGGGCGGTATGACCGGGTATGAAGACCTCTGCATTAGAGACGTCCAGGTAGATGAAATCCACGCCCGCGGCCTCCAGCATATAGGCGTGCTTGCGGTAGACCCAGGTATCGGTGTTGCGGTAGTAGCCGAAGTAGGGCTCTGCCCAGTAGGACTCGCCGCCGTGATCCTCGATGTATTGGATGGCGTCCTTGGCCCCCAGCTCCAGGTAGAGCTTGGTGTTATCCTGGACCGTGCCGCCCGCGCCCACCCAGCAGAGGAAGTAGAACAGGCCCACGTAGCGGTTGTCCTTGGGATCTCCCGCCTTGGCGTTGTCGGATGCGGTCCTGTCCAGGGCGTCGTGGGCCGTCCAGGTGGAGTAGTCTATGGCGCGGATGGACTGAGCCTCGGGGATCTCCCGGGTCTCCTCCACGTTGGTGAAGATCAGGTTATCGACGTAGCCGTCCAGGTCGGTCAGCTCCAGGGAGAAGTAGCCCGTAGGGTACAGCTCGCACTTGTCGGTCTCGGCCAGAACGGCCCCCGAGGCGTCGCAGAAGGCCAGATAGCCGTCCTCGGTGTACTTGACGATGGCAAGGACGGTATCCCCCGCCCACAGGGTCAGGGTATCCAGGCCGTCGTGGAGGGTGATGCTCTGCGCCTCGGCGGCGGAGAGGGAGATTTTGACAGATGCCTCCAGACCGCACTCGGGCTCGTTGATCTTCAGGGTATCCGAGCCGTCGAAGGTGAACCAGATGCCGCGGTCGGCGGGCATGGAGGCAGTCTTGGAGGTACGGACGCCCAGGCGGACCGTTCCCTTCCTGATCTGCATATCAAAGGAGAGGTAGCCCTCCTCCAGGCCGTACTGGTCCCCCAGGCAGACGGCCGAGCCGAAGACAAAGCTCTGCCCCGCCTCGGTGGTCAGCCTCCCGTCCACGATCTTGCCCGTGGAGCGGCCCAGAGCCAGGGCGGGATCCGAGGCGTAGTGGCCGATGCGCTCCAGAGAGAAGTCGTAGGAGTGGGTGACCAGGGTGCGCTTGGAGAAGCTATAGTCGTAGCCGCCCCGATGCTCGGTGATGCA
>JAGAIH010000060.1 GCA_017626655.1 Clostridia bacterium
CGCAGAAACGTATGTTTTTTAGTCAGTGATCACGGTACTGCACCGTTGCCGCTTACTTCAGCAGCATATTGAGCAGAGCCTTGTCGGATGCGCGAAAGGGCTTGATGGCGCACTCATACTCCACGCCGTACTCATCATAGGACTTCACCGCGTAGGTGTTGCCGCTGATGACCTTGCCGGTGGCATCGTCCTTGATCTCGAAGGGCTTGACCATCAGCTCGGCGGCCATGGCACTTCCGAAGACGATATCCAGCACGGTGTAGCCACCCTTATCGGGGGGAATGATGGCCACGCGGACGTCCTTGCCTCTGACGTTACCACGGATGAAGTAGGAGAAGTAGGACTTACCATCCTTCTCGAATACCTCGCGCTCCACGAAAATGTTCTTTTCTGCGTTCATGTTACTTTACCTCCTGTTGCAGTTTTGGATTGAATTTCGGTTACTTGTGCGATCCTATAACGGGGATCAGCCGCCCTTGCGCTGGGAGATCTCGCGGGCTTCCTTCTTGGACTTGCCCTCAGCCAGAGCCTTCTTGTACTTGTAAAGGCCCGCGTGGTCACCCTGTGCCTGGAGATAGCCGGAGCGGATACCGGCTTCATAATCCGTGAGCTCCTTCCCCTCCTTGGGACCATGCATGTGTACCTTGGCCTTACGCTCCTCGGCGTAGCCCTTGGCTCGCTTGGACGGGATCGCCCATCTGCGCTTGTTGTACTTGCTGGTTGCCATATTGCAAACCTCCTGTTTGAAATTGATTGGTGCCCGTGGGCTATTCAGTTGTAGTGCGTGATACGGCAGGATGATGTGAAACTGTGTTTCGTGCGATTGTGTGTCGGAAGGTGGCCACCTTTACTTTGCAAAAACCGCACCGATGATCGGTTACTTTTCTGTGCCAATCACGCTTTCATTATGGGGTCAGCTCAAGCTTACCCCGATAATGCATGGGAGTGAATCGGCATTTCTGCCGACTACTGCTTGTACTCATGAACGGTGACGTTGGTACGGATGCGCTTGCCGTCGATCTTGATCCGCTTCTTGAATCGGATCTCATACTCGGCATCTCTCTCCGGTGTCCGCTCGTAGTAGGTGTCGCGGCTGATAAGCTGGTTGGACTCCTCATCATTGAAGAGAAGTCCGAGCCGCTGCCTGACGATGTAGTGAGGCGTTCGGTATACGTTGCTTGCTTCTTTCAGAAATTCCGCTCTCTGTTTCATACGGATTCCTCCTTTCCAAATGGATCATCATAATGACATCGCAGGAACTCAATCAGCTTCTTGTTCTGCGACTGGACGTACTGGGAGCTTACGTTCAGCTCGACCGCCATCTTATCCTGGGTGTATCCCTTGATATACAGGCAGACGTAAAGGTCGAACAGATACAGAGGAGCGTTCAAAATGATCTGATTGTATCGATCCACCATGCTCCTTACCTTGTTGATGCCCACGTCGCCTTTTACAGAATCCAAGATTGCCTTGCGTGCGTAGTAGTAGCGGATGTCTTTCAAGTCTCTTCTTACTCTTTCGGGTGAAATCATGCTTTACCTCCTGTTTTTGTTCTGTGATTTGTTACCTTACTTACAAGAAGCAGGTTTGGAAAATATTTTGAGAATGCTCTGCATTATTTCCAAATCCTTACCTGACAGGGTTTCAGATAACTGTTCAAGCAATGCGGCTTGTGATTCTGACAGGTATTTCATCCCCAGTCGATAGCCATCGGCTATTTTAATGCCACCGCCTCCGCCTTGTATTGTAATAATGGGGTAAGAGCATGAAAGAATCAAAATATCTCGTTCGATGGTTCTCAAAGACACGTTAAAGTGATTGGATAATTCAAATCTCGTTGTTTCTCTATGTTCCAAAAGATATTCCAAAATCATTTGTCTGCGCTCCGACGTATTCTTCATGCTCTCACCTCCCTTCTTGTTTGATGGCTGTATTGTAACAGGGGAACTCGACACCTAATGACGAGTTCGAAAAAATAATTTCGATTTTTTATTTTTTCTGAATACCTATCAAATCTGCTTTCATAGGCGTATAAAACAGAAAAAGCCGCCGACGCGACAGACCACCTATGGTTTCCCCATAGGATCATCCATCGTATCGGCGGCTTCACAACTTAGCGTACTAACACGCAACTCTGGCATTGCCAACCAATTTCAAGGCGAGACCTGAAGGACGACTTAACGTAGCACTGTTTCAGCCAGGCATCCTCCGTCGTTCGCCGTATTCAATTTTTCGTGTCTGAGACGGTCATACATTCATCCGTTCACTCTCTTTGGGAACGGTAATTTCAATCTGATCGTGCCGTCTGTTCTTGCGGATTCGAACCATTACAGCGGTGCATCTTCTGCACTGAAAACGGCACCTTCCGTTCTGATCCTTATACCCAATGTTCATGGTTCCGCAGTGAGGACAATACATCTTCACCGAAACCCAAATCTCTGTTTTCATTTGTTCCATTCGTGACCCTCCTTCAAACGTCAATACATCTTTATACAGCTTACGAGTACCCCCTGGATCACGACCTCTTCAGCATCTACCGTTATATCCTTCATCTCCTTATTCTCGGGATGGAGCAAAATCTTCTTCCCTTTGTGGAAGATACGCTTCAAGGTGTTTTCACCGTTCACAAGTGCTGCCACGATGTCACCGTCGTTCGCGTTATTCTGTTGACGGATCACAATGTAGTCATTCTCTTTGATACCAACGTCGATCATACTGTCTCCAAAGGTACGAAGCATGAACAGGGTCCCGTCACCAAAAAGAGCTTTTGGCAACGCATAGCATTCCTCGATATTCTCAATGGATTCGGTAGGATTACCGCAAGCAATGTTACCAACAAGGTAAGCCAGCGTGGATCCCTCCGTTTTGAATTGAGGAAACAGATCAATACTGCCATCGTCGGAACATGTGATTCTTCCGTCTCTTTCAAGGGCTTTTATGTATCTATGCACTTGATTCAACGAACTCATATTCAACGCTTGCTGAACCTGACGGTACGTTGGAGCCTGACCGCTTTCCTGCTGGTATCTCATAATGTATTCTTCCACGCTTCTCAGTGTTTCTTTGTTCAATGTTCTCATGCTTTTCTCCTTCTGTGAACTTTTTGTTCACTTTTGCTCATTTGTATTATATCACAACAGGAGCGTAATGTCAACAAATAGTTTGCATAAAAAAACGAGGTCGCACTTTTGGTTACGACCTCGCATGATGTAGTCATTAAATTGGATACTTACAGGAACTTTTGGATCAGCTGGACAAACTCCTGCTTGACGGTCTCCGGAGCTACGATCTTGATTTTCCCGCCGTAATTGAACACCCATGAATAGAAGGTAGAGCAGGCGGTGACTGGTTCCGTAATAAGGAAATGCTCCTCGTCCTCACCGGGTTGGATTGTGATATCCTCGCCAAAGCGGTCGATCACCTTTTCCATCACGTCGTATGTACAAGACAGGGTCACATCGGTGGTTGCATCTCCGTACATCAGAAACGCAGAATCGCAGTATGCCGCCCAATCGAAGCCTTCGGGCAAGGGCAATCTCTCCTCCTCTTCCATCTGAATGGCACAGATCTTATCCACGCGGAATTTGTGAATACAGTTCTCTCCCTTCCGCATACGGCAACCGATCACGAAATAGCTGTCCATATTCCAGACCAACGCGTAGGGGCTGAATTTGTATCGGTAGCCATCGAAACGCAAGGACTTCTTCCCTTCTCGGTCGTATCCGTAATACTGGAAGGTGACCTGCCTATTCTGATTGATGGCTGTGTTCAGCCAATCCGCCATGGTCAGGGTATTCTTATCGTTGTCCTTTAGTTTACTGACGAACAGATTACGTCGAAGAACCTCCGATTGATTCTGATTAGCCAGCCCTGCGATCCGCACTACAAGCTCCTCGGTTTGCTCCTGTGGAATGAATTTAGCCGCTTGTACCGCGTCGATCATAAGCTTCAGCTCAAAGGATGAAAACTGCCGGCTGGCAAAGAAATACTGATTCTGGGTGCTGCGGTTGCGGATGATATCGAACCCAAGATCTTGCAGGGCCGCAATATCACCGTCGATAGTCTTGGAAATTGCTTCAATACCCTGCTCGGAAAGATGAGTTTGTATCTGTGCTAACGTTACGGGGTGTTCTTCATCGGTATGCTCCCACAGGTATTTCAGGACGTAGAGGGCACGAAAACGGTCTGTTCTGGGCATTTCTTTACCTCCGATTTTCTTTGTTTAGACAAACTCCCCCACCCATAAGGGCGGGGGAGCGGCTCCCGATTGAAAGGAGTGATATATTCAATCGATTATAAATTATAAAAACCTTCAACAGTGGCAAAAAAAGCATCTACATTCTCCCACGGGGTCGCAGGAGGAATATCGCATCCAGAAGAAATCACGAAATTGGGGTAGGCGCAGCACTTGTTCATGACCTCCAAGGTCTCCTCGCGGACGGTCTCGGGCGTGCCCTGACGAAGCACGCCTGCGGGATCCACGTTGCCCATGACGATGGTATCGGAGGGCATCTTGGCCATCATGTCGGCCATGTCGATGGAGTTACCGAAGTGGTAGGCATCCGCCCCCGTGGAGAGGATGGAATCCGTCATGCGCAGGACGTTGTCGCCGCAGTTGTGGTAGACCACGATGAAGCTGTCATCCTGCACCGCCTCCACGATCTGTCTCACGTAGGGAGAGGAGAACCCCTCCTCCAGGGCGGGGGAAAGCAGTCCCGACACAGGCTCGGCCATCATGATGCCGTCCGCCCCCGCGGCCTTGTAGGCCTTGGCGTACTCAATGAGGAAGGCGGTACATTTCTCCAGGACGGTATGCACCATATCGGGCTCGTCGTAGC
>JAGAIH010000061.1 GCA_017626655.1 Clostridia bacterium
ACTATTGCTGTTGGGGATCAAGATTTCAAGCCGATAATTCAAGAAATCATCTGTCGGTACAATGGATATCACCTGTCCCGTACCGGATATGATTCGATTTCCCTTGATAGCTTTGATCTTGGCTTGATCTCCTACGGTATAGAAGGCTCCCTTTGCTTGAGGAAGAGTGATTGATACTGTAATATCCCGACCGCTGGTTATCAAGGAAAATAAAACATCCCCTTCCTGAACATGCGAACCGTTTTCGGTATGTATGGCTAATATGATAGCATCCGCAGGAGCCACCAATGCTTCTCCATTGCCCAAAGTGACCAACACAGTCCCTTTACTTACATGTTCGAACGGAAGAACGGCGACATTTTCTATTACACCTTCCGATGAGGCCGTGACAGTAATATCTCCTTCCTGCTGTATTGTCACCTTGGTGTTATAACTGTAATTCAGAGAGCCCTCCTTGATGGTCGCCAACGTGACTTTCGGTGTCATGAGACGATCTACAGTCATGGATATGGCCAAGCAAATGACCAGCACGCTGATCGTCAGAGCCAGCAGAAACAACCATTTATTTTGCAGAAGCTTTTTCATTTCACACCTCCAAGTAATCTTTCAAGCGCTCGCCAACAAGCCCGAACAGCAAGAACGGAATAATCAAGCAAATAACACCGATGGCAAAATTCGTTCCCGAGGCAGAAATGGAATTGTACAGCACACTCAGCGGATATTTTTCGGTGTCGTTCAAAAAGATCAACGGTGCTTCTACCATATTCCACGTATCCAAAAAAATCAAGAAAGCGGCTGTCATAATGGAAGGAAGCGCATCGGGAATTACCATGCGTACAAGCAACTGAAATTCACCACATCCGTCGATCCTCGCCGCATCCAGTATCTTATTGTCCACGTTCTCCATGCCCTGCCGAAGAATGCATACGCCAAGTACAGAAAAGATCTGGGGCAAAATTACGGCTCGGTGGGTGTTGAGAAGCCCAAGCTTTTCCAGCAAGAGGTAGTGGGGCAACTGTACCACTTGATACGGAAGAAGAACCAGCACCAAATACACGGCAAAGATTACATTTCCCCAACGAGACAGATGCTTCCCAAGAACAAATGCCGCAGGGATGGCGAAAAGGATCTGACCGAGGGCAATCGTCACCGAAAGGAACAGCGAGTTGAATAAGGCTCTTAAAAAGGCAGTATTACAAAACAACGCGCTTTCGTATTGGGTGAGCGAAGGCAATTTGAAAAATGTGGGAAGGCCGCCCGATAATTCGTTGGGATGAACCAACGAATTTGTGATCAGACACACAATGGGGTATAAACAAACCAATATGGCTACAATGAGAAAAGCCCACATTAGAATGGAAACGAATCGTTTCATATCACTCATTCACCTCCACCCGTCTCTGAAATAGGAACAGCAGAAAAATCACAACTAACGTCACAATGAGGATCAGCACAGAGGCGGCCGCCAAGCGGTGATAGTTCAGCGCGTGAAGGTTGTTGTTGATGAAATGCTGGATCATGTAGATGCTCTCATGAGGATAGTTGCCACCGATCATGTAGGCCTCCCGAAAGAGCTTGTAGGAGTTGATCAGAGTCACCACCAGGCAGAGGAATACCGTCGGCATCATGAGCGGGAGGGTGACGTGGAAGAAGCAGCGGGCATCTGAGGCACCGTCCAACTGGGCATTTTCGTAGTAGATCTTTTTGATGCGCACCCGCCCTGCCAGGTACAACAGAAAGTTGTAGCCGGAATAACGAATTACGAACACCACAACCAGATATACGAAGGAAAAGGACGAGCTGTAGGCATCCACAGGAGACAGATTCAGAGCCGACAGACAGATATTCAATAGTCCCTCATGGCTGAAAATCGAATCCAATACCATCATCATGGAAACCAGCGGAATGACAACGGGAAACGTGAAAATAACCGAGCATCGGCTGATCAACTTGCCAAACCAAGCCGATATTCCCTTCTTCTTGGTAGAAACCTGTCCAGCCCGAACCACAACGAGGGCTAACAAAAGAGGCAATACCATCAAAAGCGGAAAAGAGACGGCGTAAAAGCGCAAGGTATTCCGCACAGCCAACAGGAACGCCTTATTGGCGAACAGATCCGTAAAATTCTTCAAGCCAACCCATGCCTTTTGGTTGACGCCCTCGGTGAAGCATTCCCGGAAATTGGAGCAAAGGGGGATGATATAGAAATACATCACCCCCACAAGACTCCCTGCCAGCATCAAAAGGGGCGGAATGCGCCGTTTTAATTTTTGTAGGCAGCGTTTCATATCATTCATTCAAAAAGATCTTCAGATCATTTTCGCTCTGGCGAATGGCTTCGTCCATACTCATGCCGTTCCGAACCATGTTCACAACAACCAAACTCAAATAATTCAATGCCGTTTGGTCGATATACTGCGGAATATACACTTGATCCAAATAACCGTAGTATGTATCCAGATCCTCGCGGTCAATGGTGCTGATACCATACGCGAAATCACGCATGGTTATGCCTTCGGGAAGATTGATCTCTTCACCGTAATACATTGCGCGCACGGCAGCGTTGTATTCCTTGTTTACGGGAATGGCGCGTACCTCGTCATCTGCGCAGTAAAATTCAAAGCTCACCGCATAGGCCAAGAAACGGAGTGCAGCCTCGGGACATTCGGTTGCGGAATTGATGGCAAAGCTATATCCGAGTGTACCTGCGATGCCTTTTCCCACTTGATCCGGGATCGCAACAAATTCCGGATTTTTTCCTGCGTTCTGAACGGTTTCATAGAGTCCGTCCAAGAAGGAGATATAACAACTGTACGGATGCGAATAATCTCCGTTGATAAACAGAATCTCCTCCGCAAGCAACGGTCCGGTCAAGGAGTCTTGATAGGTGCCCTGCGTGAGATAATCACGGTATCTTCCGTTGTGAACCTCACCATATACAGGATAGTAGGCGCTGACTACCGCCTCAAAATCATCATTTTGAAGATTCACCGAACCGTGGTACTGATCAACCAAGGTAAGTCCTGTGTAACGGTAATACTCAAAGAAAAAGTACGGTCGCTTGAATGGAAGCATTTCCTTCCCCGCCATGCTGTTGAAGAAATCTGCGGTAGTTTTTCCTTCTCCGTACACGATCTGCTCGCGGTCCAGCACCTCGGAAATTCCCATCATCAGCGGAAATTGATAGTATGCGGGCATGATTTTACGCGTGCCGTCAAAGATGCCGGCATCCATGACGGTATCCACGTAGTCATCCCAATTCAGATACCCATACACATCATTCAATGCATCCAAATCGGCAAACACATCGGTTTTTGCCATGCTCACATCCTTTTGCGAAAGTTGGGTGTTGGAAAGTAGGATCACATCGGGGCCGTTGCCTGCCAATAGATCATTGGCCAATTTTTCAGTGTAATCCAAGCTCTGAACGCCTTCCACATAGGTAATTTCGACGGTTACATCCTTATATTTGTTTGTGAAATGCTTGACCAATGTTTCGACGTAATCTTTTGTGGTATCATTGGTCATAATCGTAATGGTTTGGTGATCGGGAATGACGGGAGTTGTTTCCGCTTCAACGGTTGCAGCTGTCGTATCGGACGAAGGGTTTTGCGAAGGCTGACAGCCAAACAACGCTAAGACGGTAATCATAATTGCGAGTAAAAATGCTAATGTTTTTTTCATATGAATCTCCGTTCTACCGCAACACCTGTCAATTATATAGAGTGACAGTTTTTGTAGCGATTAGTAAAGTTTCGAATAATACAACTTATAACACATGAACGATATTAAGATTTTGTTCTCTCCATCATGGAAATCAAACTCGACATAGAGTACAGCTTCGCGCTTCCCAAGGAGGGAGGAAGGGTGTCGCCTTCTACCAGCTTGTGAATATGGCTATTCTCGCAAATCTCCACATCCAGCGGTATGGGATTGAGCAAAAAGACAGGAATGTTGATCTTGTCGGGCGCAAAGCATTCCTTGTAATTGACCTCGGGCATGAGATGGGCTCCTTCGGGAAGCTTGACCATTTCGGAATGGTAGAACGTAAACAACGGATCGTTCTCCATTCCCTTGGGACGGAAAAACGTA
>JAGAIH010000008.1 GCA_017626655.1 Clostridia bacterium
ATATGTTTCGGGTGTAAAGGCGAATCATATGTATCTGACAATAGATATGGGCAATTTTCAGGTTGCGGGGCGACGAGGGCGTCGCTCCCTACAATTGGTCATTGGCAACCGAGCCATCGTGCCGAACAGTTCGATAAACCGCAATTTGAATTCAACTCTAAAACAAAGCCGCCGTCACCTTGATCACGTCGCCCGCGCCCATGATGACCACGGTGTCCCCCTCTCTCGCCAGAGAGCGGATGACCTCGGCGGCGTCGGCGGGGGTGGCGCAGTAGCCGGCCTTGTCGGGGACCGAACGGTTGATATCGGCGGCCAGCCCCGCTGAGGACACGCCGTAGACGTTGTCCTCTCTCGCGGCGTATATGTCCATGAGGATCACCTTGTCGGCGGGGTCGAAGGCGGTGAGGAACTCGCCGTACAGGGCGGCGGTGCGGCTGTAGGTGTGGGGCTGGAAGACGCAGATCAGCCGCCCGCCCTCGGACTCGGCGCCGCAGAGGGCCTTGGCCCCCTCCAGAGTGGCCTTGACCTCGGTGGGATGGTGGCCGTAATCGTCGTAGACCTTGGCGCCGTTGACGGTCCCCTTGTACTCCATGCGGCGGCCCGCCCCGCAGTAGTGGGCAAGACCCGACAGGATTGCCTCCTTGGAGATCCCACAGGCGTCCATGGCGGCGGCGGCGGCCAGGGCGTTGATGACCTGATGCCGCCCGGGAACGGCCATGGAGACCTGCCCCCAGGACTCCCCCCTTGCGATCAGCTCGAAGCTGGGAAGGCCCCGTTCGGTATGGATCATGGCGGCACGGAAGTCGGCGGCGGGATCTCCTGCCGCGCTGAAGGTGATCAGCCGTCCCGTTCTGCCCCGATCCAGGGCGCGGCGGGCGGACTCCATAATATCACCGTCGTCCAGATTGACCACCGTGACCCCGTCAGCCCCCGTGAGGGAGGCGAAGCGGGCAAAGGACTCGGTGATCTGCTCCATGTCCTTGAAGTAGTCCACGTGCTCCAGCTCAGCGCCCAGCAGGACCGCCACGGTGGGATTGAAGTCCAGGAAGGAATCCATGTACTCGCAGGCCTCGAAGAGGAAATGCTCCTTGGAATCCCCCAGGCGGTAGGCGCCTCCCATGGGGGCGTAGGTGGCTCCTGACAGGATAGTGGGGTCCACCTCGGCGTCCAGAAGGATCTGGGCGCACATGGAGGTGCAGGTGCTTTTGCCGTGCATTCCCGCCACGCCCACGCGGCGGGTATAGTCGGTCATGAGCGCTCCCAGGTAGTCGGCGCGGGACACGCAGGGGATCCCTCGCTCCAGGGAGGCTCTGTACTCGGGATTATCCTCCGAAATAGCCACGGTATATACGGTAAGCCCGCAATCCGCGGGAATATTCTCGGCGGCGTGACCGTACAGCACACGGACGCCCTCGGCGGTGAGGGCGTCGGTGACGGCGGTGCGGGCGCGGTCGGAGCCGAGGACGGGGAAGCCCGCTCTGGCGGTGAGGAGAGCCAGGGAGGACATCATAACCCCGCCGACGCCGATGAAGAATACCGAGCCGCCTTGGCTGGCGCAGGCTTTCAGGTAGGCGTTGATGCGGGCGGAACCCTCGTGGGTGTTGGGTGTGGACATGGTGTAAGACCATCCTTTCGTGGTGACCCATTGGAAAAATCTAACGAATTTACCCATTTTTGGGGAAAAGTGACGGTTTGGTGTATGTTCTGTGAATATTTAGCCATTCGGTGCTGAATGGTGTCGAAGACCGCATATAAATTCACAAAAAATATCCAATTTCTTTAAATAGATTTCATGCAATTGGGTTATACTTGAAGCATCCGATCCGCACCGCGGATCCTGGAACGGAGGTATAAGCATGCAGATTACTGATGTGAAGGTAAGAAAGCTTTTTGATGAGGGCCCCATGAAGGCCATCGTGTCCGTGACCTTTGACGGTCAGCTGGCGGTTCACGACATCAAGGTCATTAATGCCCGAGATAAGTACTTTATCGTGATGCCCAGCCGCAAGAACCCGGACGATACCTACCGGGATATCGTACATCCGATCAATTCTCAGTTCCGCGCCTCCCTGGAGAAGGCCGTCATCGAGGCCTACTATGAGGCTTTGGAGAACGCCGAGAACGAGATCGAGGATGCAGAGGAAGAGGCTTCCGTAGACTACTGATCCGACACAGGTCAGACCGTTTCGCCCACGGGCGGGACGGTCTTTCTTTTTGCCGTCAAGGGGATCAAAGCTCTCCGTGACCGCACAGGAGCTGGCCGTTCCGGACCGTAACGGTGCCGAAGGAGGCGCGGCGGTCTCCCAGACTTCCGGGGTTGAATACCGTTAGGGGCTTTGTGACCGAGAAGTCGGCCCTGTGGCTGTCGGGGCGCAGGTGCAGCTCCATGGGGACGTGGGTGTGGCCGAAGATCAGCAGGTCGGCGTCCAGCCGGATCGCCCGCGCGACGGCTTGACCGAGACCGCCCTTGACGCCGTACCTGTGGCCGTGCATGAGGAGGATGCGGACTCCCTCCAGGGTGATCAGCTCCTCTTGCTCGGGATCCAGCACCCGTCCGCCCACGATGAGGGGGGAGGTGAGCCAGTCGCAGTTGCCCGCCACCGCCCAGTAAGGGCATCCGGGGGCCAGGGAGGGGAGGTCGCAGTAGGTCAGATCCCGCAGACCGTCTCCCGCGAACAGAATGCCGTCGGGGCGGACGCGGCGGATGGCTTCTTCAATGAGATCGGGACGGCCGTGGCTGTCCGACATAATCAACAGGGTCATGGCTGTCTCCTTTCGGTGAGTTGAATACCACTCCACCATATAGTATACCACGGAAACCGTGGTTTGTCCATGGATTTTGCATGAATTTTCCAAAGAAATCACACTTTTTTCTCTCCCGCATACCATGAAAGTAGCCGCCCTTTCGCCGCGCCCCCACGGGCCTCGGTAATCCCTGCGGCGGCAGAAGGGGTATAGAATGCAATTGGACAAAAAAAGCCTGGACCGCCTCCTGAAGCTCAACGACGATCAGCTCCGTGGGGTGCTGGGAAAGCTCCTCACCGAGTACGGCGTGGATATCAGCCGCGTTCCCCTCGGGCAGATGGACATGACCGCTCTCCGCGCCGTCCTGTCGGCGGCCACCGATGAGGACATCACCCGCTTTATGCAGATGTTCGGCGGGAATCCTCAGAGCGGTCAGAGGTGACGGTATGAGCCGGGATACCACCCCCATGTCCGCCCCGCCCCCCGATCCCGCGGGCCTTCTGGAGCGGCTTTTGGACGAGGCCGAGGCCGAGATCAAGTCCCCGCCTCCCGCCGCCCCGACC
>JAGAIH010000009.1 GCA_017626655.1 Clostridia bacterium
CGGGACAAACGGCGGTGACTGTGATACCCCGCTCCTTCAGCTCCTCGCTGGGGATCCCGCCCCAGAAGATGGCCGAAAAGGGGCATTGGGTCCCACGCTCGCCTTTGAAGCGGCCCATGGGGGAGACCGCCTCGCGGACGTAACGCCGCCAGAGGTTGTGGGCGTTGACCTGCCCCTCGCGGTAGGCCATGACGGTGGCGGAGGAGGTGCGGAAGGACTCCCCCGGCTCCATGCGCAGAGAGATCTTCTCCACGCTGTGGCGGATGCGGAAATTCTCCTCCCCGCGGTCGAAGTAGGCGCGCCACTGACCCGTCCAGCCCAGAGCGGTCAGCACACCGTTTTGCTGTGTGCCGCCCTCGTTGACCTCAAAGAAGGGGGCGGTACCCATGCCGCTCCGTCCCGCGTTGCAGGCGGCCTCGTGATGGTCTCCCGCCCAGAGGCGGTAGGGGCGGACGGTGTGGTCGTAATCGTTGATGTTGGCGCCGTCCGAGATGAAGAGCCGCAGGGACTTGGGCTCCCAGGTAAACTGGCGGTCGCGGCGGGTGCGGGGCTTATCGGGGGCCATGGGGACGGTGAGATCGCAGTCGCAGACCTGACTGAGGAGGGCGCTTCTGCGGTCCGTGGGGTTGCTCCAGTGGTTGGTCCACTTGGTCACGCCGTAGTCCTGCAAAAATTCCGTGACCACGGTCAGCTCCACCCCGTCGGGGAGGGTGTAGACCACCCGATCCGTAAGGGACTTGGCGGTGATCTCCAGCTCATCGAAGGGGACGCCGTCGTAGAGGAAGGAGAAGGCGGGGATCAGAATGGGTCGCACCGAGGGGGCGCGGCAGGCGCAGATGAAGTCGTTCAGAGGCTCGCAGGAGGGCTGGGTACTGCGGATGCGCTCGTTCTTGCCCGCGTCGTAGCGATAGTGCATCCCCTCTTCCTCTCCCTTGCCCGCGTAGATGAAGGTGTGTAAGGGGTCGCCGTTCTGGTTGGGACGGACGAAGACCACGTCACCGGGGAGGAGGTCCTCCACTCTGTCGATGCGGGTAAAGCCCTGCTCCAGACACCAGTCGGTGAGCCAGGGGCCGCTGACGCACTTGCCGTGGACGTAGGGCTGATCCGTAAAGCCCACGCGGTACAGGACCCAGTCTACCAGGCGGTCACAGCTGATGATGCGGGCGTCGTGGTTGAAGGCGGGATTGATGGGGGCGTGACCGTAGACAAATTCCTCGTCGCGGATGGTATCGCAGATGCACTTGGCATGGTAGAGAATGGCCGAGCTGATCTCTCCTCCCGCGGCGTAGAGCATCCGACCTGCGGTGTCGTAGACGGCGCTGCCATAGAGGACGTTTTTGTCGGCGAAGGCGCGGGCTTCCTCGAAGGAGGAAAAGACGGTCAGGGGCGCTCTCTCGGCTGTGGGAGCGGTGCGGACGGTGTAGAGTGACATATCGGTGGATCTCCTTTCGGGAATATTGTCGATAGGTATATTGTAGCATCTCACCGAAAACCTGTCAATGCTTTCTTACCAATTTACCGAAAAACATTGACTTTTCACCTGAAAAATGGTATGATATAGGTATCTATGATCCAATACCCCATGAAAGGATACGATCACTATGAACGAGTTCATCGTCAATGCCAATTACCACCAGGATCCCTCCACCCTCCACGTGGGCTGTGAGGCTCCCCGCGCCTATTTCATCCCCTACCAGAACGAAAAGACCGCTATGGCGGGCAACCGCAATGCCTCCCACCGCTTTGTCACCCTCTGCGGTGACTGGGACTTCACCTTTTACAAGTCTCTCCGCGACCTCCCCGACTTCACGGCGGAGGGCTTCGTTTCGGACAGCCAAAAGATAGGCGTCCCCCGCTCCTGGCAGACCATGCTGGGTCGGGGCTACGATACACCCAACTACGTCAACGTGGCCTACCCCATCCCCGTAGACCCGCCCTTCGTCCCCGACGATAACCCCTGCGGCCTCTACAGCCGCTCGGTCAAGCTCCACCCCGCCATGCTGGAGGATAAGTCCGTCTACCTCAACTTCGAGGGCGTGGACTCCTGCTTCTACCTCTTCATCAACGGGCAGTTCGTGGGCTACAGCCAGGTCAGCCATATGACCTCGGAGTTTGAGGTCAGCAAGTACCTTCATGCCGGCGAGAACCTTATCCAGGTCCTGGTGCTGAAGTGGTGCGACGGCACCTACCTGGAGGACCAGGACAAGTACCGCTGGTCGGGTATCTTCCGCGAGGTCTTTCTCCTCCTCCGCGATCCTATCCACATCGTGGATATCCACGCCCGCCCCGCCGTCAACGAGGCCTACACCCGCGGCTTCTGCCCCACCGAGATCACCCTGAATGGGGAGGGCTTGGTGGAGTACAAGCTCCTGCGCCCCAACGGGATGCAGATCGAATCGGGCAGCCTCTTCATCAAGGGGAAGGGGACCATCGACTTTTTGGTGGATTCCCCCGAGCTGTGGTGCGACGAGGAGCCCAACCTCTACACCCTCCTCATCACCTGCGACGGCGAGACCATCCCCGTGAAGGTGGGCTTCCGTACCATTGAGATCAAGGACGGCGTGCTCTACTTCAACGGCGAAAAAATCAAGCTGAAGGGCGTCAACCGCCACGACAGCCACCCCATTCTCGGCTCCGCCACCCCCGTGGATCACATGATCCGCGACCTCATGATCATGAAGCGGCACAATATCAACTGCGTCCGCACCAGCCATTACCCCAACGATCCCCGCTTCACCGCCCTGTGCGATGAGTACGGCTTCTACGTCATCGACGAGACCGACATCGAGACCCACGGCATGGCCATGGTAGGCAACTGGGACGAATTCACCGACAGCGATGCGTGGACCGCCGCTTACCTCGACCGGGTGGAGAGGATGTTCGAGCGGGACAAGAACCACCCCTGCGTGCTCATGTGGTCCCTGGGCAACGAGTCGGGCGTGGGCAAGAACCAGCGCAAAATGAGCGAGTACCTCCATGCCCGCGACCCCAAGTGCCTGGTCCACTGTGAGGACGCCTCCCGCCGCTCTGCGGGACGGCTGTGGGGGGACATGAAGGACAAGACCGACGAGGAGATCGGCACCGCTCTGGAGTACGACTTCATCGACGTAGAGAGCCGTATGTACCCCTCCCCCGACGAGATCCGCTCCACCTACTTTGACCGCCGCATCTACACCAAGCCCCTGTTCCTCTGCGAGTACTCCCACGCCATGGGCAACGGCCCCGGGTGTCTGAAGGAGTACTGGGACATGATCTACGCCGAGGACCGCTTCATGGGCGGCTGTGTCTGGGAGTTCATCGACCACTCCGCCGCCATCGGTGAGGATCGCATCGCCGATCCCCACTTCACCTACGGCGGCGACTTCGGGGACCACCCCCACGACGGCAACTTCTGCGTGGACGGTCTTGTCTATCCCGACCGTCGCCCCCACACGGGCCTGATGGAGTACAAGCAGGTCATCAAGCCCTTCTCGGTGGAGTCCTTCGACCCC
>JAGAIH010000062.1 GCA_017626655.1 Clostridia bacterium
CATACTGAATGAGCCTTCCCTTGTGAGGGAAGGTGGCACGCCCGTAGGGCGTGACGGATGAGTAGCTACCGAGGAACATACCGATCTGTTCCGTCAAACAGTTCGATAAACCCCAATTTGTAAACTGACAAGATCCCTTCTCTCACTCCCAAGGCAGCTCCACCACCGAATACCCATGCCCCATAGCGGGGAGCAGCTTTTCGATGAGATCCTCGGTTCGGATCTTGACGCTGGAGGTATTGATGCAAGGATGGCACCCCATGTACTCCTCGGAGAGAAGGTCCTTGTCGATGTACAAGGCCACCTTGCCCTCGGTGTCGTTCATCAAACCCAGCACCGTCACCGACCCGGGGGTCAGTCCCAACAGTGCCTCCATGTATTCCTCGGGCGCGAAGCTCAGCCGCGACGAGCCGATGAGGCGGGAGAACACCTTGGTCTGGAACCGCTTCTCCCCGGGCATGAGCAAGAGGTAGAATTGAGTCTTGTTCTGGTTGCAGAGAAACAGATTCTTGCACATGGCCACGCCCAACAGGGCGTCCGCCTCGTGGCAGGCCTCGATGGTGAACAGCGCCTCGTGGTCCAGCCGCTCATAGGAGAGGCCGAGTGAATCCAACAGGTCATACGCCGCCACCTCCCGGGGCAGACGGGAAGCACAGTCGGTGGGACGGCCTCGGTAAACAGTCTTGTCGGGAATCATGGAATCGGACATGGTCGGTACCTCGCTTTCATATTGACACCATTATACTCCAAAATCCGCCCATTGTCAACTGTTTTGCCAAAAAGAAACGGCTCCCCGAGGGGAGCCGGATCCTTGCTTGCGGTGTAATTACCAGATGATGTAGAGCCAAGCCAGCAGAGCCTGCACGATGGCGCCGACGGGCAGGAAGTTGCCGCCAGCAAAAGCGGTGATGACAGACACCAGAGCCAGCACGAAGATGATGATACCGAAAATGCGTCGCTTCAAGGGCTTGATGCGGAACAGACCGAAGATACCGGCCAGGAGCATGATGACGCCCGCGGTGGCAGTCAGCAGAGCGCCGACGTCCAGAGCCAGGATAGCCTTGATAGCGGTCAGAGGCGCGGTAATGCCCCAGACGATGTACACGATGCTGATGATGATGTGGATGATCTTCTTCATGGGAAACCTCCATTCAAAGTATTGTACCCATATTATAACAGATTCTTACGAATTTGTCAACAATTAATTCAAAAACTTCTCAAAATTAATTGTGATAAATCAAAGCACCAGCTCCATACCGATCTTCTGAACCGAGAGACCGCACTTCTCATAGAACCGCATGGCCGAGGGGTTGCATGCCCAGACGTTCAGGGTCAGGTTGTAGTAGCCATGCTCTCGGGCGTATTCCACCGCGTAGTTGTACAGTACCTTACCGATCCCCCGCCCCCGCATGGCGGCGTCCACACAGAGGTCGTCGATATACAGCGTTGAGATCTTCTGCATGGAAGCGGCGGTCTGTACCTGTCGCACGCAGAAGCAGTAGCCCACCAGCACACCGTCCAGAACGGCGGCGAAAATGGGGGTGTTTACGGTATCGGCAAGAAGCTCCCGCAGCTGATCGGCGGTATATTTCTTGCACCCGGGAATGAAGAGATCGGGACGGCCCTCGGCGTGGAGACCGTGGACCTGGTAGAGAAGGTCCTCTAAGCGGGGAATATCGGATTCCGCCGCCGGACGAATGAGGATGTCGGACATGGTTTACTCCTTCAAATTTGGGTTTGTCGGGGAGGCGTCCGCGTTCATTAGCCTTCCCCAGCGGGGAAGGGGGGCCGCGGAGCGGTGGATGAGGAGAGCGGGTTACATTTCTTTAACGGGGGAGATTATTCCTTGCAGGCCAAAGGATTTAGCTCTCTCCCGTATGAATCACTCAGTCCGCTCTCCTCATCCGTCACCCGCTAAAGCGGGTGCCACCTTCCCCGCTGGGGAAGGCAAAGGTGCGCGGCCAATTTACCGATAAACCCCAATTTACTTAACAAACTCCCTCGCAACCTTACCCAATCTCGCCACGCCCTCCACAATCTGCTGATCGCTGGGGGTGGAATAATTCAGACGGAAGGACATGGACCCCTCGGTCACGTCGCAGTTGAAGGTGGCGCCGGGGACGATCATGAGCTTTTCGGCCATGCAGGCCTTCAGGAAGGCGGTAGCGTCCACACCGTTGGGGAGGGTGACCCAGATGAACAGACCGCCCTCGGGACGGGTGAACTTGACGGCGGCGGGAAGCTCCTTTTCCAGGCAGTCCAGCATAAGACGGCACTTGCGTCCGTAGACCTGGCGGATCATGGCGATGTGGGCGTCCAGATCGCACTCGGTCATGAACTTGTAGCAGAGCATCTGGAAGAACTGGTTGGTGTGGACGTCCTCGGACTGCTTGGCCACCACCATCTTGGCGGCGACCTCCTCGGGCG
>JAGAIH010000063.1 GCA_017626655.1 Clostridia bacterium
GCATATGTAACTCCTTTCCCTTGGGGCGTCTTACGTGTTATTGTTGCGGCGGGGTCTGTAGGCGGGACGGTCTCCGTTGCGGTCGTCGCGGCGGTCGTCCCTGCGATCGCGGTCATCCCGACGGTCGCGGTCATCGCGACGACTCTCGCTGTTCTGCTGACGCTTGGCCGCCAGCTCGCGGTCGTAGGCGTCGTAGGCCAGGATGATTTTCTGGACCAGGTGGTGGCGCACTACGTCCTTTTCGGTGAGGTAGTGGATTGAGATGTCCTCGATGCCGTCCAGGATCTTGATGGCGGTGGCCAGGCCCGAGCGCTGGCCGAAGGGGAGGTCGGTCTGGGTCAGGTCACCCGTGACCACCACCTTGGAGCCGAAGCCCATACGGGTGAGGAACATCTTGATCTGCTCGGGGGTGGCGTTCTGGGCCTCGTCCAGAATGATGAAGGCGTCGTCCAGGGTTCGGCCTCTCATGTAGGCCAGAGGGGCCACCTCGATGACTCCCTTCTCCACCAGCTTCTGGTGGGTCTCGGGGCCCAGCATCTCTCCCAGGGCGTCGTAGAGAGGGCGGAGGTAGGGATCGATCTTACTGAGCAGGTCGCCGGGGAGGAAGCCCAGCCGCTCGCCTGCCTCGATGGCGGGGCGGGTGAGGATGATGCGGGAGACCTGCTTCTCCTTCAGGGCCTTGACCGCCATGGCCACGGCGAGGAAGGTCTTACCCGTACCCGCGGGGCCTACCCCCAGGGTGACGGTATTCTTGCGGATGGCCTCCACGTAGCGGGACTGGCCCGCGGTCTTGGCCTTGACGGGCTTGCCCTTGGCGGTGACGAAGATGCAGTCGGCGCCGATGGAGGTCAGCTCCCCGCCGTTGCCGCTGCCGATCATGTCCACCACGTAGCGCACCGACTGCTCGGTGATCTCGGCGGTGTGGCGCACCATGTCGCGGAGGTACTCCACCACGGCGGCGGCCAGGTTGACTTGATCCATGCTTTCGCCGCTGATGACGATGGCGTCGGTGCCGTCCTCCCCCGACTTATTGCGGAGAGTGACGGGGAACTCCGCCTCAATGATGCGGAGGTTGACGTCGTAGGCGCCGAAGATGAGGGCGGTGGTCTCGGCGTTTTCGACCTTGATGATTCTTTGGTTCATGTATACGCTCCTGTTTGGGGTGTGTTTGGGGGTTCAGTCCGCCACCTGTATGGGCCGCTCGGTCGCGATATCCTCGATGGCGGTAAGGGTACAGGTCAGAGTCAGGGAATCCTCGCCGTGGCGCACCGTGACGGTCTTGCCGATGAGGGCGGCGCCCCCGGGGAGGGAGGCTATGTAGCGGGCCAGCTCCAGGTAGGCCAGCTCCTCAGCCTCGGCGTAGGTGCGGGTGGCGGGGGTCATCTCATAGGGCAGATACCAGACGGTGCGGGTGGAAATGGGAAAACCCACGCCATCCGCAAGACCCCATGATTTCTCATCCTCCATTATATCACAAAACCCCGCCATATTTCCATACTTATTTGAAAATTTTATGTGACGGCCGAAAAAAAACAGGCTTTTTTCGGGGTCAAGGGCGGCTGTATATCGTTTTTCCTCGTAGGACAGGGGGATCTCCACCGAAAAGATCCGTGTGGTGCGGGCAAAGACCTTCGCCTTGGCCGACTCCACCCGCACCCCCAGCTGGGTGGAATCGTAGATCCCGCTGACCAGGATATCCCCCTTTCCCACGGTCTGCCCCGCCTTGACGCGGACGTTCCCCGACTCCAGCTCGATGTACTCGATGACCCCGCCCTCGGCGGCCACCATGTCCCGCGGGGTCTCGGGAGGGATCTCGGGCGGCTCCGCCGCCTCCCGCACCTCCACGTAAGCCACGGTTCCCTTGCGGTTCACCGACAGCCAGGCCAGGCGGTGATCGAGGAGGAGGACCCGATTCTCGGTGACGTCAGCCTCAAAGCCTCGGATGGAGGTGCCTACCGTCAATCCGCAGGCGGCCAGGGACTGACGGATGGCGTGATCCGACACCATTTCGTTCCCGCTGACGCGGATATCCCAGAAGACGCTTTGAGCGGCCAGAAAGAGGGCGAGCCCCAGGAAGAATCCCACCACCAGGCCGAGGCGGCGGGACAGGCGGCGCAAAAGCAGGGGGAGTCCGCCCTCTCCCCGCCGCTCTACGGGGATACCGTACTCGCCGCAGAGGGACTCCAGAAAGCGAGCGGCGCGGAGGGAGAAGCGGAGGGAGATCCCCCCGTCGGGCAGACTTTGGAAGTTCTCGTAGGCGATCCCCCGACGGCGGCAGACCTCCAGGAGGCGGGCGGCGTGATCCTCGTCGGTGGAGAAGGTGCGGTATCCCGCAATCAGATAGGACAGGGAGGGGATCACAGCGTCACCTCCCCGTCGGCAAAGCTCACCGCGCAGATGTAGCCCTCAATGCCCACCGCCCCCGCCAGGTAGGCGGTGCAGATGAGACGACAGCCCGTGACCGTCAGGGTGGCGTTCTCCACCGCCAGTCTGACCTCACAGGGGGAGAAGTCCAGGATCTTGCGGCAGCCATGGACCGTGAGGCTGTTGCGCCCCCGCAGATCCAGGCGCAGGCCTCCCCCCGTCAGGTCCGCGGGGATGTCCAGCTTGACCGCCAGCCATTCCCCCAGGGGACGGCGGGCGGCGTCGCCCTTGCCCCTGCCTTTTGTCTTGTGGTGATTCATGATTCCCGACCTCCCGCCATATAGTGTATGCACCAAAACTATATGCAGGGGGCTTTACCGTCATGACCCACAAGCGCCGTTCCGTCTTCCCCGCCAAGCCCGCGACCCACAGCCGTCCCTCGGCGGGGCAGGTGGGCTTCCTCCTCATGTCCACCTTCTGCTTTATTCTGGTCCTCCGCAACTCCGACGCCGCCATCGAATACATGGGGAGAGGTCTGACTCTGTGCGCGCGGACCGTGATCCCTTCCCTCTTTCCTTTTATGGTGATCTCGGAGCTATTGGTCTCCAGCGGGGCGGGGGAGGCTCTGGGGCGGCTCTTCGCGGGGGTCATGAAGTGGATTTTCGGGGTGTCGGGGGCAGGGGCCTCGGCGGTGTTTCTGGGGTCCATGTGCGGCTTTCCCGTGGGGGCGCGGGTGGCGGTGGCGCTCTACGACAAGGGGGCCATCTCCAAGGGAGAGTGCGAGCATCTGCTGACCTTCGTCAGCAACCCCAGCTCGGCCTTCCTCATCACGGCGGTGGGGGTGTCCCTCTACGGGAGTCGCAGACTGGGGGTGGTTCTGTACTGCGTGGTGCTGGGGTGCGGGCTTTTGACGGGGCTTTTGGCCCGTTTCCTTCTGGGGCGGGGCGGTGAGGCGGAGGAGCATCCTCATTTCCCCTCGGGGCTTCACCTGGGCGGAGTGGAGACCTTCACGGGGGCGGTGTCCTCGGCGGCCACGGGGATGCTGACGGTCTGCGCCTACGTCATCTTCTTCTCGGCCATCACGGGGGCCTTGGGGGAGGCGGTCCGGGGGCGGGGGCTTCTCGGTGAGGTGGGGTATACCCTCTTCAGCGGGATCCTGGAGATGACGGGAGGCATCGGGCTGGCCTCGGCGCTGGCGGGGCATTGGCCCATCATTCTGACGGCGGCCTTCGCGGGGTGGTCGGGGGTGTCGGTCCATTGTCAGGTCATGACCCTGTGCGGGGGGCGGGGGTTATCCTTTAAGCCCTATATCCTGGCCAAGGCGGTCCAGGGTCTGCTCTGCGGCGGGGTCACGGCGGGGCTTTTGCGGTGGTTCCCCGCTCTCCTGTCCCCCGCCGAGGGAATGGTCACCGACGCTATCCTGGCCTTCATGTCCATGAAGGATATCACCCTACCTGCCCTGCTCACCGACGGGATCTTCGTAGCGGGGTGGATCCTCTCGGCGGTGCGGGGGTGGAAATCCGGGAATTTGATTCAAAAACCCTGACAGGGCATTGACACGGCCCCCTGAAAATGGTATAATGAAGGGTAGAAATTTGTTGAATCGGAGGTTTCTTTTATGAACCAGGCCCTGTTTGATTATATCAAGGCGTCCCCCACCGCCTACCACGCCACCGCCCACACCGCTGACATTCTGAAGCAGTCGGGCTACACCGAGCTGTACGAGCATGAGAAGTGGGCCCTGGAGGAGGGTAAAGGCTACTTCGTGACCCGCAATGGCTCCTCCCTCATCGCCTTCCGCACCCCCGACGATTTGGCTGAAAAAGAGAATTGGGGCGGCTTTCTGATGACCGCCGCCCATGGAGACTCCCCTTGCTTCAAGATCAAGGAAAACGCCGAAATGAACGACGGCCACCATCTGCGCCTGTCTGTGGAGAAGTACGGCGGTATGCTCTGCGCCTCCTGGACCGATCGGCCTCTGTCGGTGGCGGGGCGGGTGTTGGTACGCACTGAGGGAGGCATCGCCACGCGGCTGGTGGATCTGGGCGACCCCTGCGCCATCATCCCCAACGTGGCCATCCACATGAACCGCAACGCCAACGACGGCATGAGCTACAACCCCGCCGTGGATATGATCCCTCTCTGCGGGGAGGCCTCTGACGCGGGCGTCCTCCGCAAGGAGATCGCCGACGAGCTGGACATCCGTGAGGAGGATATTCTCACCACCGATCTGTTCCTCTACAACCCCCAGGTGGGTGTGGAATGGAACGGCTACGTCTCCGCCCCCCGTCTGGACGATCTCCAGTGCGCCTTCGCCTCTTTGACCGCTTTTCTGAATGCCGATATCGACTACGGGCGTAACCCCTTCAATATCCCCGTGTACTGTCTTTTTGATAACGAGGAAGTGGGCAGCCAAACCAAGCAGGGCGCGGCCTCTACCTTCCTGTACGATACCCTTTCACGCTTTGGCGAGGCTGTGGGGCTGACCCAGGCGGATATTCTGCGTAAGCTGTCCTCCTCCTTCCTGGTCTCCTGCGACAACGCCCACGCCGTCCATCCCAACCATCCCGAGTACCAGGACAAGAACCATGCCGTCTACATGAACGGCGGTGTGGTGGTGAAGTACAACGCCAACCAGCGGTATACCACCGACGGTGTCTCGGCCGCCATCTTCGAGCTGATCTGCGAACGAGCAGGGGTGCCAATCCAGCGCTACGCCAACCGCGCCGATATGCCCGGCGGGTCTACCCTGGGCAACATCGCCAACACCCAGGTGTCCCTGAACACCATCGACATCGGACTGCCTCAGCTGGCCATGCACTCGGCCTTTGAGACGGCGGGGGGCAAGGATACCAAGATGATGGTCAGAGCCCTCACTGCCTTCTTCCGCGCCGATATCCGCGCCGGAGGGAACGGCACGTACAAGGTCAACTGATTTTTCGGAATGGTTTCCCTCTCTTCATACCTCGGTCACAATCCTGTGGTATACTGACAGGAGATTCTGATTTCCAACCGCAAAAAAGAAAGGATGGACGCTTATGGCATCCGCAAATACCAAGTCCCTTCCCCAAAAGAAGGGCATGAGCAAGAAGAAAAAGATCATCACCATCGTGGTGGTGGCCGTGCTGGCCGTCGCCCTGATCGGAGGCGTGATCGCCGCCGTGGCCCTCTCCAACGGGGAGAAGTACAGGCAGTACGCCGCCGACCGCAAGACCGTGGCCACCTGCAACGGCTACGAGATCCCCTACGAGGAGCTGTACTTCGTCACCATGTTCTATAAGGACGCCATGACCGACACCTACGGCGAGGGCATCTGGGACGATCCCGCCACCGCCGAGGAGTACCGCGACGAGCTGGAGGCCCTGGTGCTGGAGAACCTCAACCAGAACTACGTCATCCTCTCGGCCTGCCGCAACCTGGGCATCCGAACCGAGGGCGCCGAGATCGACAAGTACGTGGACAAGGAGATGGCCAACCTCAAGGATGCCTTCGAGAGCAACAAGGAGTACGAGGCCTGGCTCGCCGAGCATTGGATGACCGAGCATTACATGCGCTTCTCTTTGAGCGTCAGCTACCTGGAGTCGGCTCTGTACTACACCCTGCTGGACAACGATATGCTGCTTTACACCCTGGACAACGTGGCGGATTTCCGCGACTACGTGGAGACCAGCGGTGACTTCGTCCGCACCCTGCACGTCTTCATCGAGAACGTCGAGGGGGAGGAGCCCGCCGCTAACCTGGCCCTGGCCCAGGAGATCAGCGACGCTCTCCAGGCTGAGGAGGATCCCCAGGCCCGCCGCGAGCTGCTCAGCCAGTACATCGGCTCGTCGGTCAACGACGATCTCCTCAGCGTGACGGGGGATGGCTACTACTTCACCCGCGGCGAAATGGACGAGGCCTACGAGAAGGCCGCCTTCGACCTGGCCATGGGTGAGGTCAGCGATCCCGTGGTGTGCAGCGGAGGTAACTTCGTCATCATGCGCCTGTACCCCGACGCCGACTACATCCGGGAGAACACCCAGCAGCTCCTGGACAACTACCACGGTGTGGCGGTTGGTCTCTATGAGGAGCAGTTCCGCGAGGACTGCGTGGTGTTCCTCAACGAGTACGGCGAGAGCATTGACCTCCTCGCCATGAAGTGAGGCCCGATCCATGCCGCTCCGTAAACGGAAGGAGCCCTGCGACCGCCAGCGGTACGCCCGAGGCTCCACCAAGAAACGCGCCCGCATCAAGATCGGTGTCCGCCCCTGGCAGATCATGGTCCCCATCCTCTGCGCCCTGGGGGGTATCGTCCTGGCCCTGGTCTGGGGCAACCATCTGAAGGCGCAGTCCGACGCCTATCGGGAGGAGCAGTCCAAGCATGACTGGACGCTGGACGGGGATATGGCTCCCGCCGCTCCCGTGGAGGTCCCCGACATCCGCGCCGTGGAGATCAAGCCCGAGGGCAACGTGGGGGATATCCTCATCGCGGGCAAGCACGGCGGGGTGATCCTGCCTCTCTGTGACAGTCAAGGGACCCCCCTGTACGCCTCTGCCGTGGGCGCCGAGGCGGGACTGCCCATAGCGGCGGACGCGCCCTCTCTCACCGAGGACGTGGCCCGCATCAGCAAGCGAGGCCTGAACGTCACCTGCGTCTACACCCTGACCTGCTTCACCGCCACCGATCCCTCCGTCGCCACCTACCGCCGAGGGCTGGATCTGGCCCTTCTGCGGGAGTTCGCCGAGGCCCGCCCCGACGATATCCTGCTCCTGGGTCTCCCCGCGGGCAACGACGCCGCCGACAGACGGGCGGTGGAGTTTCTGAACGAGCTGGACGCCTTGCTGGCGGATCTTCCCTCTCGCCCCGCCATCGGCGCGGCCCTTCCCCCCTCGGCCTTCGCGACCGAGGAGCCGACGGCTGACACAGCGGCCGCCGAGGACGGCGAAGCCACGACCCAAGCCCCCCTCTACGCGGGCAATATCTCCCCCGCCCGCATCCTGGCGGCCTGTGACTACCTGGCCATGGATCTGCGGAGTATGTCGGCGGTGGGGGTGGATACCCTGCTTCCCCACATTCAGTTCGCCTACGTCCGCCATTCCCTGCGCCTGCTGGTCAATATCAATGACCGCGACGGGGTGGAACGGGTGCTGGACAGAGGGTTTGAGCGGGTCTTTGAGATGGAGCCGCCGCCTGTGGCCGAGATCCCCGAGGATACCGGGGAGGATGAATAGATCGGAGAGCGCGAAATGTTTTGAATTTGGGTTTATCGGTGTGTTGACCGTTCCCTTGCCTTCTCCAGCGGAGAAGGGGGACCGCGAAGCGGTGGATGAGACCGAGCAAGCTCGGCGAGTATTTGTAAGCCAACTTACCGGGATTACAGTTACGCTCCTACAAC
>JAGAIH010000064.1 GCA_017626655.1 Clostridia bacterium
CAAAGTAACTTCCTTATTGGCGATTGCATAATTGCGACAAATTGCAGTTTATAGGTCTGAGGTCTGACGGAAGAGGCGGTGACACGATCCACCCTCATCCGCCTCCCGCCGCAGGAGCTGGTCGGCACCTTCCCCCGCGGGGAAGGCAAGCCTCTATATTATTTCGTTGTTCAAAAACCTATATGTATCAGTATGTTTCTGGCCGTCAAAGAACGAGAAACACACCTAACCTCTTGCCTTCCCCTGGGGGAAGGTGGCACGCCGCAGGCGTGACGGATGAGGGTCCCCCTTCCCAATTTCACTCTCTTCCGTCAAATCGCTAAACCCAAATCTAAAGCATTTTGCAATCACCTAAAGTGATTACCTTACTATTATACGCAAATCCCCCCGAAATGTCAAGGGATTCGCCCAATTTCCCCGTGACCCAACAGGAAAATTTCGGCAAATTCGACGGATTCTTCTTGACTTTTCGCCCCGAAAGTGGTATGATATTCTTGAATAGGTATAGTGAGTCACTATGCCCGCTCTTGAAAGGACATACCGCCATGATCTACATCCGACAAGTCTACCTGGACGGCACCCCCGTCCTCTCCCCCATATGCGAGTTTTCCGAAAAGCACGCCACCCCCGTTCTCTCCTGGGCTGTGGGAGGCGGCAACCCCGACGACAAGCAGGTGGCCTATACCCTCACCGTAGAGATCGGCGGCGAGACCGTCTTTGACAGCGGCCGTGTGGAGACCTCCCGCCAGTCCGCTCTGCTGGACGGCTTCACCTTCCCCGCGGGGGTCTACGCCCATCTGACGGTGACGGTGGAATCCGCCACCGAGCAGACCGAGCCCCGGGATGTGGTACTGTTCAACGGGTGCCTCGACTCCTTCCCCGGGGAATGGATCACGACCGAGGAGGATCAGGGGGAGCGGTCACTGCGGTTCAACAAGAAGTTCACCGTAGACAAGCCCGTGAAGAGTGCGGTGCTGTACTACTGCGGTCTGGGGTACCATGACGCTATGCTCAACGGCAGTCCCCTGGACAGCGTGCGCCTGGACCCCGCTCACGCCAACTACGCAAAGACCTGCTACTACCGCGTCGACCATCTGCTCAAGAGCCAGCTCAAGGAGGGCGAAAACGAGCTGGAGATCGAGGTCGCCCCCGGCTGGCGCAAGAACGGCACCGACTTCATGTGGTCCATGCTGGGTCCCCGTAAGATCGAGTTCTACGGCGACAGCGTCCTGTGGGCCTACCTTCATATTGAATATGAGGACGGTACTACCGAGGATATCGTCACCGACATGACCTGGGAATGCGCTCCCAGCCCCCGCACCTCCTCCATCTTCAACGGCGAGACCTTTGACGCCTCCCTGAACATCGAATTTGACGACTGCGACAAGCTCCCCGTCAAGGCTGTCCCCGCCCCCGGCGGGGAGATGCGCCCCATGATCCTCCAGCCCATCACCGCCCATACGTTCTACGAGCCCAAGGAGATCACATCCCCCAAGCCCGGGGTGTTCGTGGTGGACTTCGGACAGAATCTGGCGGGCGTGGCCCAGCTGTGGCTCCCCGATAACCTGAAGGCGGGGCAGACCGTCACCCTGACCTTTACCGAGGAGCTGAACGAGGACGGTACCGTCTACACCGACGTTCTGCGCGGCGCCAAGCAGACCGATACCTATATCGCTACGGGCGACGACCGCGACCCGGATACCTGGGCGCCTCTGTTCACCTACCACGGCTTCCGCTACTGCCAGGTCACGGGCCTGGACTACCTGGAGCCCAAAATGATCGACGCGTGTCTCATCCACACCGATCTGGAAAACCGCTCCTCCTTCACCTGCGGCTCTCCCATGGTCAACGCCATCCAAAAGGCCCTGGTCATGACCGAGCGGGACAATATGCACTCGATACTGACCGACTGCCCCCAGCGCGACGAGCGCATGGCCTGGATGAACGACGCTACCGTGCGCTTTGAGGAGACCCCCTACAACTTCGACGCTTCACGCATCTTCCCCAAGATCCTACAGGACATCAAGAACGAGCAGAGAGCCGAGGGTCAGTTCACCTGCTGCGCTCCCTTTATCTACGGCGGACTCCCCGCCGATCCCGTCTGCTCCTCCTACCTGGTGGCCGCCAAGGAGGCTCTGATGCACTACGGCGAGCTGGGTGCGGTGGACGAGTTCTTCGACGGCATGGCCGCCTGGGAGGACTACCTCCTGTCCCGCAGTCCCGACGGCACCGTGGACTACTCCTACTACGGCGACTGGGCGGCTCCCGCCTACGCCTGCCTCAGCGACGAGGGCGCGCCCAGCGCGGTGACCCCCGGTGTGGTCATGTCCACGGGCTACTCCTACTACAACTGCAAGCTCCTGGCCGACTTCGCCCGCCGCACGGGCCGTACCGAGGCCGAGGCCAAGTATACCGAGCGTGCCGAATACGTGAGAAAGGCCTTCCTGGACAAGTGGTTCGATCCCGAGACGGGCAAGGTGGCTACCGGCTCCATGGGCTGTCAGGCCTTCGCCCTGTGGCTGGGGATCCTGCCCGCCGAGTGTGAAGCCAAGGCCGCCGAGGTCATGCGAAACGACTTGGTGGAGAAGAACTACAAGTTCACCACGGGCAACCTCAACACCCGCTACCTCATGGATATGCTGACCAAGCACGGCTACATCGAGGACGCGTGGAAGGTCATCACCTCCGACGAGTACCCCTCCTTCGGCTTCATGTTCCAGAACGAGGCCACCACCATCTGGGAGCGCTTCGAGATGAAGAAGAACCCCGGCATGAACTCCCACAACCACCCCATGTACGGCGCGGTCGGCTACTGGTTCTACGCCTACCTGGGCGGTATCATCCCCACCGAGCCCGGCTTTAGCCGTGTCTCCATCAAGCCCTACTTCCCCGAAAAGCTCACCTCCTGCCACGCCGTGGTGGATACCGTCATGGGGGATATCTCGGTGCGGTGGTCCAAGCGATACGGCAAGCTCTACCTGTTTGTGCAGACTCCCTTCGGTGTGACTGCCGACGTGGACTTCGACGGTAAGGTGACTACCGTGGGGGCGGGGTATCACGTGTTTGAGAAGGAGCTGGACGCATAACCACCTCACCTGTAGGGGAGGGGCTTGCCCCTCCCACTACCGAACCACCCAACGAAAGGAGTACAAGACCATGAAAAAGCTGCTCACCGTTGCCTTGACCGCCTCTCTGTGCCTGTCCTCTTTCACCCTGTTCGGATGCGTTGACCCCAACCTGGGTGCCGACCCCGAGACCACCGCCGAGACCACCGAGAACATCACCGAGCGGGAGGAACCCGTCATCATCCGTGTTCCCGTATCCGCCGAGGTCCTGGAGGTGCGCGGAGACGGGCTCTACAAGATCATCATGCGCAAGCCCTACTACGAAACGGGGGACGAAAACGATTTCTACGATAAGGAAATGCTCC
>JAGAIH010000065.1 GCA_017626655.1 Clostridia bacterium
CCTAAAGGCGGGCGCCACCTTCCCCAAAGGGGAAGGTCATCTCGCTTCGCTCGAGAACGAGAGAACCCACCGACAAACCCCAATTTACCGTTTTCTCCTCATCGCCCTCAGCTCCCCCTTATGCTCCTCCGCCACCCGAAAACTCTCACAAGCCTTCTGTATCGCCTTGTTATGGGTCCACAGAGGCAATCGCCCCTCGGCAATATACGGCAGGGTCTCGTCATACCGCTTAGCCAGGGCCGTAGCAAAGAACCAGGCCACCATCATGCGGACGTAATACTCCTCCCGCTCGGCGACAGAGGGGGCGGCGGCCTCCTCCAAAAATACGGGATCGAAGTCCCCGTCCAGCCCGTACCGCATGAGCATACCCATCCCGAAGCGGCAGGTGTAGGGGTGAGGATCGGCCATCCAGCGGCGGATGTGGGGGAGAAGGTCGGCGAACCGTCCCTTGAAGGCCTTTGGGGAGAGCTGGTCGCAGGTGGCCCAGTTGTCCACGAAGGGGAGAAAGGCGTCCACGGCGGCAACGGCGGCAGTGAAGTCCCGCTCCCGCTCGATGAGGAAGGCGTGGAGCTGATCCTCCTCGAAATAGGCATGGGGGAGATCACGCAGGAGCGCTTCCCTGCCCGCCGTTCCCTTCAGCTCCGTAGCCATGCGCCGCAGGATCGGGGTGCGGACACCGATGACCCGCGCGGGGTCCACCGTGGGCATAAGGGGGCATTGGAAGGCCTTGTAGCCCCCGTCGGCGTGGGCGAAGAGGGCTTCGCGGATGTCCTGTAGGGTATCCATGCTCATACGGGGATGATGTTGGAGTAGCCCACACGGCCGTCGGCATCCGTGACCTCGGCCCGGACGTAGATCTCGTGACGCTTAAACTCGTATACCGCCTCGGTGATGCCCTCGCCCCGCACCATGCGCCCGGACGACCACACCGAGTTGGACAGGAACGCCACCTTCACGGCAGGGGAGCAGGTCAGCTTGACCGCGGTGGGGGAGACCCGCTCCAGATGGACCTCGGGGCCCATGGTGGCGTAGAACCGCCCTTGGCGCAGAGCCTCCACCAGCCCCAGCTCCTCTACGGCGTCAGCCTCCGCCGCCACCCAGCCGCGGCACTGGTCTCCGTCGTAGTAGTGGGTGTCGTCGGTGGCCAGAAGCGGCAGGAACAGGCCGTAGGAGGCGATCTGATCCACGATGATTCCCGAGTAGGGGCGGTCGGACATGCCCCAATCGGATACGGAATTGTAGATCTCGGTGGCGTCGAACTCGGCGCAGCCCAGGATCTGCTCGGAGGTATTGAGGCTCCAGGCGGGGTGAGCCAGGACCGCCAGACCGCCCGCCTTGCGGATGCGGTCCACGATATCCCGCACACGGTCGCGGATACGGCCGTCATGGTTGCTGAGGTAGTCCTCGGGGATCTCGGGGTCACGGGTCATGCCCACGCCCACGATATGGTAGGTCTCGTGAACGCCCGTCCACTCGTCCACACCGCCCACGTTATACTCACAGCCCGACAGAATAGTCAGCCCGCCGATCTCCCCGCCCTCGCCATAGACCCAGTGGTCGGTGATGGCGATGGCGTCGTAGCCCGCGGCCTTGTAGACGGCGGCGGCCTCCTCGGGGGTCCTGTGGCCATCCGAGAGGGTGGTGTGGGTATGGAGGCCTATCTTGAGGCGTTTTTTGCCTGTGAGGTCGGTGAACATGGGGGATCTCCTCGCTTTCGTGCTATATATGAGTTATTATAGCATATTTTCGGGGATCTGACAACCTTTTTTCAAAAAAAGTGGGTGTGAACCGTAATGATGTCCCCCATTTTGCGTCTGTATAGGTGAGTGCGGCTTGACAAAACCGTCCCGCCGTGCTATACTTACCCTGTGAACTGAAAGGAGCGTTCCCATGAAAGCTGCCTCCTTCGCTCTCAAATCCCCCTTCTGGCTCCACGGCCTGCTGTACATCCTCGCCGCCCATTTGACGGGGTATATCGTAGCCGACGTAGCCTTTATCCTGCTGCCCGAGGATCTGATCCATCTGCCCTACCTCTTCGCCCTCGGCGGGTGTATCCTGACCTTGCCCCTGTTCTTTTGGTGGTTCTTCCGCAACCAAAATCCCATAAGATATCTGGCAACCGCGGTCGTCTCCCATATAACCTGCGGGCTGGCGGGTCCCGGCGTGATCATTCCCCTGGCCGCCCTGGCCGCTGAGCTGATCACCGACACCGAAAAATTCAATCCTTGGTCGTTCATCGCCATCTGGGTAGCCGTCGCCCTGTTCTTCGGCGCGCTTTTGCTTGTTCTTTGCCTGGGGCTTTTCGTCTGCGCCCTCATCCACCGCGGGCTTGCGTCCAAAGCCTCGACTGTCACCGAAGACACACCCGATTCGGCAGAGACAGCCCCCGATTCCATTCCCGAAACCACAATCGATACATAGGAGTTACCATGAAAACCACCCGCCTATTCGATCAGAACAGCCACCTCTACGCCTTCACCGCCGCCGTCCTCTCCGCCGAGGTCGGCAAGGCCCCCGATACCCTGTCCGTGGTGCTGGACGCTACCGCCTTCTTCCCGGAGGGAGGCGGGCAGTACCCCGACAAGGGCTTCCTCGCGGGCTGTCCCGTCCTGGACGTTCAGGAGAAAAACGGTGTCATCACCCATACCGTCAGCGTGTCCCACCTGAACGGTGCGCCTCACCCCTTCACGGAGGGCGCTACCGTACAGGGTGAGCTGGACGCCGCCACCCGCTTCGCCCGCATGCAGAACCACAGCGGCGAGCATATTATCTCGGGCATCGTCCACCGCCTCTACGGCTATAAGAACGTGGGCTTCCATCTGGGGGATGGGGACGTGACTTTGGACTTCAACGGCGTGCTGACCCGCGATCAGTTGGATGCCATTGAGGAGGAGGCCAACGCCATCGTGGCCGCCAACCTCCCCGTGAAGGCCTACTACCCCGAGTCCGACGAGCTTTCTTCCCTGACTTACCGCGCCAAGCTGGACCTGACCGAAGGCGTCCGCATTGTCCGCATCGGCACCGAGGAGGACCCCAAGGATCTCTGCGCCTGCTGCGCTCCCCACGTGGACTATACGGGTGAGATCGGCCTTATCAAGCTCCTGGACTTCATCCATTACAAAGGCGGTGTCCGCATCCATATGCTCTGCGGCTCCTGGGCCTTGGCCGATTATCGCCGCCGCTACACCGCCGTGGCCTACATGGCCGCCGCCATGTCTGTGAAGCAGGAGGAGGTAACGGTGGGCTTTGACCGCCTCCGCGCCGAGGTGGAGGAGAAGAAGCAGGTCATCTC
>JAGAIH010000010.1 GCA_017626655.1 Clostridia bacterium
GGTGAATACCACGGTGGGGGTATCCCACCAGGTCCCCGCGCCCAGGGTGGGCATGAGGGTGCCGCAGAAGTCGTAGATGGCGTGGAGCATCACACAGATCCAGATGTTGCGGGTCTTGAGTAAGACCACGGAGCACATGGCGCCGATGAGGAAGGAGTAGCCGATCTGCAGGATGGTGGGCCCGATCCCCGCCCCCATGAGGACGTTGACCAGATGGACCGCGCCAAAAACGGCGGAGGTGAGGATCAGGCTCCAGAACAGCCCCTTGCGGGTGGTGTACCGCTTCTCGGCAAACATGAGGAAGATCACCCCACGGAAGGCCAGCTCCTCGAAAAGCCCGATGGCCAGGCACTCGGCAGCGAACCAGATCAGGTACACGGGGGCTTTATGGACGAGGTAAGCGTCTCCCCAGATCATGGAGAGGATGGGCATATTGTTCACCACCACCAAAAAGGGGGGAAGGGCGAACAGCAGGGATTTCCAGAAGGGCTTTTGGATGGGATCCAGTATGCGGTAGCCCTCGTTCAGGAGCAACGCCAGGAACACCACCGCCCCGATGAGGCGGGTGAGGGTCATGTTGACCAGCGGTGCCAGGACGGGATCGGGGGTGAGGGTGGGTTTGGCAAGCTCCAGCCACAGAAGGATGGGGGCCGCCACGAAGATGATGGCCAGGCAGACCTTGCGGGGGATGTAGCGGCGGCGCTTGGGGGTGGCCTCGGAGGGCAGAGCCGCCGTCTCGGTCACAGGCTCCATGGGTTGATTATTCATGGGCCTCTCCTTCGGGGGTCTCGGTGGAGGTCACGGTCTCGGCCGCCTCGGCAGGAGTTGCGGTCTCGGCCTCCTCGGCGGGGGCTTCTCCACCCAAGACCGCGGCCGCCTTGGCCTTGCGGTTATCCACGTACAGCTCAATGCCGAGCAGGATCAGGCCGCCCGCCAGGAGCAGGACGGAGACAAACTGGGAGGGGGTCAGGAAGTCCACGATGGTGGCGCCGCGGTAGTCGTTGCGCAGGATCTCGGCGATGAAGCGCCAGACGGCGTAGGCCATCATGTAGGCGGGCATGATGTACTTCTTGCCCTTCTTGAACATGATGAGGAAGATGATGGACAGCCCGAAGAGGTAGATCGCCTCGTAGAGCTGGACGGGGACTACCTTGTAGCCCAGATGCACCATCTCGATGCCGTACCAGGCGTCGCATCGGGCGCCGTAGCAGCAGCCCGCCATGAGGCACCCCAGGCGGCCAAAGCCGTGAGCCACGGTGATGCAGGCGGGGGCGATGTCGGAGGCGGTGCGGAGGTGGGGGATGTGGTACTTGTCCTTGAAGAGGAAATGCCCCACGGCGAAGTAGATGATGATGAACATGGCGGTACCGCCGATGAGGCCGCCGTAGAAGGTGGCTCCCGTGCTGGTGGTGATCTCAAACTTGCCCTTGGCCATGAAGTTGTAGAAGGCCTGGAGCAGGACCGCGCCGCCGTAGCCCAGCACCACCGCCACCACCGCGTTGATGAGGTAGAAGTTCTGGAGCTTGGCCTTCAAACCCCGCCAGTCGGATTGCAGGCGGATGAAGATCATGCAGGCGATCACGCCCACGGCCATAAGGATGGAGTAGAGATCCATGCCCAAAAATATCTCGTAAGGATACATATGCTTCTCCTTTTTTCGTTTTTTGCTTTATCTTCTCTATTATACCGCAAGATTATGAACACACCTTGACCATTTTTAAAAAAACCGAGGGAAACCGTCAAGTTTCCCTCGGTTTTCTTATGGAGTCGGGGCTATGCCCCGCGGGATCAGTCCTTCTTGGTTGCCACGAAAGCGGCGGCGGCGGCCAGAACGGCCACGGTAGCGAAGGCCACGGTGGAGCCGCAGCCTCCCTCGGGAGCCTCGGTCTCGGGGGTCTCAGTGGCGGGAGCATCAGTGGGGGCCTCGGTGGGTTCCTCGGTGGCATCACCGAACTCGGTCACCACGGGAGGCTCGGTGTCGGGAGGCGTCTCGGGCTCTTCGGTGTCGGGAGCCTCGGTGGTCTCCTCGGCGGGGTCGCCCTTCAGATTCTCCACCAGCTTTTCAAAGAAGACCTGGCCCTCGGCGGTGAGGGGAGCGGCGTGGACCGCGTTGAAGTTGGTGGAATCGTTCCCCGCGTCGGCTACGAACAACACGTCGTTGATGACCAGGATCCGGGTGACGCGGTCGCCGTACTCGGCGGTCAGGGGAATGGAGGCGATGGTCTCGTAGGAGGCATCGTCCAGGACCACCACGGTGGAGCCGTCCTTCATACCGCACAGCAGGAAGCCGCCCTCATGCTCGACCGAGTAGACGCCCTTCAGCTCAACGACCTCAGCGCAGGCGGAGCCATCGGGGGCGATCTTCATGATGCCGTCGGTGCCCTCGTTGGCGTTGGCCGCCAGCCAGATGGTGCCGTCGTCATCCACGTCCATGTACTGACCCTCCTTGAGGGTGAAGCCACTACCCGCCACGGTGTTGGAGGGCTCGGAGAAAATGATACAGCCATCGGTGCCGAAATCCTTGTTCAGCTTGGGGGAGGCGGGATCGGTGACGTCGAAGCAGTAGAGCGCGTCGTAGTCGTAGTTGACCATGACGTAGCAGTAGTACTTGTCGCCCACACAGGCCACGTCCACGCCGTTGACGCCCACGTGGATGCCGCCCTCGTCGCCGGGCTCGCCGAACTCATAGGCGGCCTTCAGGGCGACCTCCTCCAGGGTGCCGTCCTCCTTCTGTTGGGCGATGCCCAGGTTGACCACGTTGTAGTTCTTGGAGAAGGCAAAACCTACGTAGACGTAGCCGCGATCGTCGGCGGCGATGCCCTTGGCGTAGGAGAAGGGAGAGCCCTCCAGGCCTGCCTCGCCGTCGTAGTGGTAGTACAGGTCGGTGACCACGCACTTCTCGGTGTCATAGACCACCACGCCGCGGACGCCGGTGCCGCCGTTGAGCTGGCCCATGTACAGGTAACGGCCGTCGGTGGACATGGCGAAGCCGCGCATGTTGACGGTGCAGGCCTGGAACCAGTTGTCCAGCTCGGGGACCTCGTCCTCCCACCAGTACTCGAAATAGTCCTCATCCAGATCGGAGTAGATATCCGCATTGGACTGGATGTACAGAGCCTTCAGCTCCAGGGTCCCCCAGGTATCGGCGTTCACGTCAGCCGACAGAGCCGAGGTACCGACAACCGCCGCGGACAAGAGCAAGACCACACATAGAAGCGCACACAAAAAAGTCTTGACGTGTTTCATAAGAACACCTCCATAAGAAAGAATGGCTGTCCAACCCATACAGAGCCAAAGGGGTGGACAGCCTCATTATAGCATTCATATTTGGATTTTTAACAGATGGTTCATGAATTATCTGTTAATATTTATAGCCAAACAGAATTAATCGTTTCCGCCGCGCTTCCCGGGCAGGCCGTTGGCCTTGTAGTCCAGGAGCTGCTCGTGGGTGATGCGGACGTCGCGGCCGGTCTTGTTGCCGGGATCGGGGCCTACGAAGCCGTACTCCTCCATGCGGTCGATGATGCCGGCGGCGCGGCCGTAGCCCAGCTTGATGGCGCGCTGGAGGGCCGAGGTGCCGATCTTCTCCTTGGAGACGATGACCTCCAGAGCCTCCCAGAACTTGGGCTCCTCGCCCCAGAGATTCTGTCCGCCGTCCAGGCCGTCGAAGTCGTCGATGGAGACCTGCTCCCCCTTCTTCTTGTTGACGCCGCAACGGGCGGCCTCCACGGCGATGTTCTTGATGAACTCCTCGTCGTATTCCACGGCCTCGTTGTTCTCCTTGATGAAGGTGACCACGCGCTCCACCTCGGACTCGCTGACGAAGGTACCCTGGCAGCGCATAGGCTTGTTGATACCCACGGGGGCGTAGAGCATATCACCGCGTCCGATGAGCTTCTCGGCGCCCACGGTGTCGATGATGGTACGGGAGTCCACCGCCGAGGCCACGGTAAAGGCGATACGGGAGGGGATGTTGGCCTTGATCAGACCCGTGATGACGTCCACGGAGGGGCGCTGGGTACCGATGACCAGGTGAATACCCGCGGCTCTCGCCTTCTGGGCCAGACGGCAGATGGCGGTCTCCACGTCGGCGGGGGCGGTCATCATGAGGTCGGCCAGCTCGTCGATGATGATGACGATCTGGGGCAGGGGAGGTCTTTCGGGGTCTCCCGCGGTGATCTCGTTGTAGCCCGCCAGGTTGCGGACACCCACCTCCTCGATGAGGCCGAAGCGGCGCTCCATCTCGTTGACGGCGCTGTAGAGTGCGCCTGCGGCCTGCTTGGGGTCGCTGACGATGGGGCAGAACAGGTGGGGCAGCTCGCGGTACATGGCGAATTCCACCTTCTTGGGATCCACCAGGATGAGCTTGACCTCGTCGGGCTTGGCCTTGTAGAGGATACTCATGATGATGGAGTTGATGCACACCGACTTACCCATACCCGTGGCGCCCGCGATGAGCAGGTGGGGCATCTTGTTGATGTCCAGGATCACGGGACGGCCCGAGACGTCGGCGCCCAGGCAGGCGGCGATGCGGCTCTTGTGGTTGCGGAACTCGGGGGTCTCCAGGATGTTGCGGAAGTAGACGGTGGCGGGCTCGGCGTTGGGCACCTCGATACCCACGGCGGCCTTACCGGGGATGGGGGCCTCGATACGCACGCCGGCCTTGGCCAGGTTCATGGCGATATCGTCCACCAGATTGGCGATGGAGCGGACGCGGATACCCGTATCGGGCTTGACCTCAAAGCGGGTGATGGTGGGGCCGCAGGAGCAGGAGATCTCCTTGACGCGGATGTGGAAGCTCTCCAGCACCTCGCGGAGCAGACGGGTGTTCTCAGCGATCTCGGCATCGTTGGCCTCGTAGCGGGTGCTTCCCTTGGTCAGCATATCCACAGAGGGGAAC
>JAGAIH010000066.1 GCA_017626655.1 Clostridia bacterium
CCATCATCGGTAAGATCGTGGCCAGCGGCCACAAGTTCATGTACCACAACCACCACATGGAGTTCGCCCGCTTCGGCGGTAAGACCTTCATCGACCTGCTGTGCGAGACCTTCACCCCCGAGGAGTGCGGCGTGACCCTGGACACCTACTGGGTCCAGGCGGGCGGCGGCGATCCCGCATGGTGGCTCCGCGCCCTGGACGGCCGTGTCAACTGCGTCCACTTCAAGGACATGGTCTTCTCCCCCGAGGACAAGGCCGTCCGTATGGCCGCCATCGGCGAGGGCAACATGAACTACCCCGAGATCCTCAAGGCCTGCGACGACGCCCACGTGGAGTACGGCTTCGTGGAGCAGGACAACTGCTACGGCGAGGATCCCTTCCTGTGCCTCAAGAGAAGCTACGAGTATCTGACCGCGCAGGGACTTGAGTAAAGATACAGAGATACGAGATACGCGCCGAGCAAGCTCGGCCGATACAAGATACAAAGATACAAAGTATTTCCTTGCTACCCTACATGAGAAAGGAGTCCCCCATGCTCCAAGATATCCTGAACCAAAGAAGCCTCCCCGCCCTCCTCTCCCGCGCCGAGATGCTGGAGATCCTCCAGCGCGAGGAATACGGCTACCTCCCCGAAAAGCCCGAGGCCATCTCGTGGCAGGTGCAGAACGACTGCATCCCCTCCTTCTGCGCGGGGAAGGTCACCTCTCAGCGGGTGGAGCTGACCGTAACCATAAGAGGGAAGGACTTCACCTTCCCCTTCATCGCCGTCATCCCCCGCGGTGACGGCCCCTACCCCTTCTTCATCCACATCAACTTCCGCCCCGATGTCCCCGACCGCTACATGCCCACCGAGGAGATCACGGATCACGGCTTTGCGGTCCTGTCCTTCTGCTATAATGACGTGACCACCGATAACGGTGACTTCACGAACGGCCTGGCGGGTATCCTCTACCCCGACGGTAAGCGCGGCCCCGCCGACCCCGGTAAGATCGCCCTGTGGGCGTGGGCGGCACAGCGCGTGCTGGATTACGCCGAACAGGAGCCCCGCCTGGACATGACCCGCGCCATGGTCTGCGGCCACTCCCGCCTGGGCAAGACCGCCCTCTTCTGCGGTGCCACCGACGAGCGCTTCTTCCTCGCCCACTCCAACAACTCGGGCTGTAGCGGCGCCGCCGTCACCCGTGACAAGGTGGGTGAGCGGGTAGAGCAGATCACCCGCAATTTCCCCTACTGGTTCTGCGAGAACTACAAGAAGTATATCGGCAAGGAAGGCGAAATGCCCTTCGACCAGCACTACCTCATCGCCTCCATCGCCCCCCGCTACACCTACGTGGCCTCGGCGCTGGAGGACTCCTGGGCTGACCCCGACTCCGAGATGCTTTCCTGCGTGGCCGCCTCCCCCGCCTACGAGGCCCACGGCATGAAGGGCCTGGTCTGCGAGGACAGGCTCCCCGAGGCCGGCGACGAGTACCACGAGGGAAGCATCGGCTACCACCTCCGGGAGGGACTTCACTACTTCGGGCGGGAGGACTGGCTGAGGCTGATGAAGTTCGTGAAGGGAAAGTAATTGAAAAATTGCAGTTTATCGGGCTGTTGGGCATGATGGCTCGTCTACCAATAATCCATTGTAGGGAGCGATGCCCTCGTCGCTCCTCGACCTGACAATTGCCTTTATCTGTTGTCAGATATGTGTTTTTTACCTTTACACCGAAACATATTGGTATGTTTTATGTGGCGGAGCGACGAGGGCGTCGCTCCCTACAGGAGTTTGTTCCAACTGAAACATCCGGAAAACCCCGAATTTGAAACAGAATTTATTTTACACACACCACACATAAGAAAGGAACTCACCATCATGAAAAAAGTCAGACTCGGTATCCTCGGCATGGGCAACATGGGCTCCGGCCATCTGGAGAACGTCCTGAACGACAAGTGTCCCGAGGTCGAGATCACCGCCGTGTGCGATCTCAACCCCGCCCGTCTGGAGTTCGCCCTGGGCCGCCTGGAGGCCCACCGCGCCGCCAAGCCCGATAACGGCTACCCCGACATTGCCACCTTCGCAGACGGCGACGAGATGTTCGCCTCGGGCCTTATCGACGCCGTTATCATCGCCATCCCCCACTACGGCCACCCCGACTACGCCATCAAGGCCATGAAGGCAGGACTCCACGTCATGTGTGAGAAGCCTGCGGGTGTCTACACCCTCCAGGTCCGCGAGATGATGGCCGAGGCGGACAAGCACCCCGAGCTGAAGTTCGGTATGATGTTCAACCAGAGAACCAACCACATCTACCGCAAGGTCAAGGAGATCATGGATTCGGGTGAGCTGGGTGCCATCAGGCGTACCTCCTGGATCATCACCAACTGGTACCGCCCCCAGGCCTACTACGATTCGGGCGCCTGGCGCGCTACCTGGTCGGGCGAGGGCGGCGGCGTTCTGCTGAACCAGTGCCCCCACAACCTGGACCTCTTCCAGTGGATCTGCGGTATGCCCAAGGTTGTAGACGCCAAGATGCACTTCGGTAAGTGGCACGACATCGAGGTGGAGGACGACGTGACCGTCTATTTCGAGTACGAGAACGGCGCGACGGGTACCTTCATCACCACCACGGGCGACGCCCCCGGCACCAACCGCCTGGAGATCGTCTGCGAGGGTGGTACCATCATCACCGACGGCGGCTCCATCACCTTCATCAAGCTGGACACCCCCGAGCCCGAGTTCTCGGCTACCAATAAGACCGCCTTCGCCGCTCCCCGCTGTCAGCGGGTAGCCGTGGAGACCGACGGCCAGAACCCCCAGCATATCGGTGTTCTGAACGCCTTCGCTGGGGCCATCCTCCGCGACGAGCCCCTGGTGGCCGACGGCCGCGAGGGCATTAACGGCCTGCTCATGTCCAACGCCATGCACCTCTCCGCCTGGACGGGCAAGCCCGTGACCCTGCCCTTCGACGAGGAGCAGTACCGCGACCTGCTCTTCGAGCACGTCAAGACCTCCCGCCGCAAGGAGGGCATTGAGTCGGTGTTCTCTTCTACCGAGGGTACCTACAATTCCTGATCCCAAGCCTTAAGCCGACTTCCGTTTTTGGGGGTCAGCTTGTAAATTGAGGTTTATCGGTGTCTTCACGCCCGATAAATCTGGATTTCTTTCCGGGCAAACCAAAAAGACGGCCTACCCCAAACGGTAAGCCGTCTTTCTTTTGCTATCGGATCAGCTGGCGTGCTCGGCCTTGAAGTCGGTGTAGGACACGCCGGGGACCTCACAGCGGATGCCGTAGCGGATACCCTCCTCGATGAAGTTCCAATCGTAGTAGCCGATGAGCCACTCGCCGTTGGCGTAGCAGTCGATACCGCCCTCGCCGTCGAACTCCACCATGAGGGTGACCTCGTCACCGTGCCGGTAGCCGGGGATGGGGGCGTTGGTGATCATCAGCTCGGTCCAGGCCTGGCCGTTGAAGGAGGCCTTGGCCAGGTAGAGGTGGCAGATGTCCGAGACGAAGAGGAAGTAGTAGGCGGGGCCGTCCTCCCAGAAGTAGTACTGCTTGTAGACGTCCTTCTCCATGCCGAAGATGATGCCGTTGTCGTTGACGTCGCCGGCGGTGGCGGTGAAGGTGGCGGTGATCATACCGGCCTTCATGGTATCGTTGGTGACGATGAACATATTGTTCTCTTCCTCGGAGTAGGCGTCGCCGTCCTCGAAGTTGAACTTACCCGAGGCATGGTAGCCCTCCAGCTGCTTGTCGCCGCAGAAGCCCATGGGCATGAGCTCGGGCTCGTAGGGGACGTCCGGGTCCTCCTCAACGGTCTCCTCGGGCTGGGTCTCCTCGGGAATGGTGATCTCGGGCTCCTCGGTGGGGGCCTCGGTGGTGACCTCCTCAGTGGGGGTCTCGGTGGGGGCCTCGGTGGGGGCTTCGGTAGCTACGGTGGTGTCAGGGGTGGTATCGGTGGTGGGGTCACGGCTGTCGCAGGCGGTGAACGCGGCGGTCAGCATGAGCGCGGCCAGGATGATGGCCAGGGTCCTTTTCATGATGATGCTCCTTTCTGTGGTCATGGGCTTTTCCCGGGAATTACCTATACATTATACCACATGACCATGGTCCTGTCAATCTTTTTTGGGCAATCCTATTGCATTCATGGGTGTTTTGTGATAAAATAATGTATGATTTCACCGAAAGGATGCCCTTTATGCATAGAAAACTCTCGATTCTTCTCTGTATCTCCCTTCTTTTGGGCGGGCTGACCGCTTGTCAGGATCCCCGCCCCCCCGTTGGGACGGAGGAGGATACCGCCGTCACGGAGGAGGTCACACAGACCGCGACCCTCCCCGATGAGACCCAAATGCCCGATCACACGGAGGAGCCTATGGAAGCCATCGAAACCTATCGGAACCCCCTCTTGACCTCTGACAGCGACAACGCTTGGCCCGGCTACGGCTTTGGCGATCCCTTCGTCATGCGGCATAACGGCGTCTACTACCTCTACGTCAGCACCAAGGACGGCTCGGTGGGGGTGCGGTGCTGGTCCTCCACGGACCTGGTGAACTGGAGCTTTGAGGGCTACTGCACCAACCAGCCCCAGACCAAGGGCGCCTACGCCCCCGAGGTCTACTACTACAACGGTTACTTCTACATGTACACCTCCCCCGCAGGCAACGGTCACTTCGTCCTGCGGAGCGAGCATCCCACCAAGGGCTTTGAGGTGGTGACCCCCAACCTGGGTATGTCCATCGACGGCTCGGTCTTCATCGACAACGACGGCAAGTGGTACTTCTACACCGCAGGCCACGGAGCCATGATGGCCTACACCATGACCTCCCCCACGACCTTCCGAAACGGTACAACTCTCCGTTTCATTTCGGTGAACGGCGCCTGGACCGAGGGGCCCATGGCGGTGTACCACGACAGCTACTACTACATGACCTACACGGGCAACCACGTGCTGAGTCCCTCCTACCGCATCCTCTACGGCTCGTCGGACAGCTCGCCCGTGCAGTTTGAATCAAACTCCGCGCCTCTGCTGATCAATACCTCCTCCGAGGTCTTGGGCATCGGACACAGCTCCACCGTCAAGGGGCCGGATCTGGACAGCTACTACATCGTCTACCACTCCCTGGTCAACAAGACCCCCAACAGGAGCATGAATATCGACCGCATCGTCTTCAACGGCGGGCGGATGTCGGTCATGGGACCCACCGTCACCGAGCAGCAGGTCCCCTCCATGCCGGATATCTACCATCACTTCGCCCCCGGCTCCTCCCTCAAGGGGTGGTCTCTTAAGGGCGGGCTGGCCTCGGGCAGCGGGCTGACCCTGTCGGAGGGCAGCGCCCTGATCGCCAAGACGGGCTTTGACGGGGACTTCACCGCCGAGTACAATGTCACCGAGATCGCCGAGGGCGGCAAGGCGGGGGCGCTGTTCGCCTACACCGATGAGGACAACTACGGCTCCTGTCTCTTCGATCCCGCCGCGCAAAAGGTGTCGATCACGGTGACGGTCAATGGAAAGGCCACGGTGACCGAGGTGGATACGGTGCGCTCCTTTGGGGAGGATACCCGCTTCGACTGCCTCCAGACTCTCCAGATCGAGCGATGCGGCAAGGACTACACCTTCTATATGAACGACCGTCTCCTCTGCGTCATAGGTGACTGTCCTCTGACGGGCGGGGCCATCGGCTACACCGCCGTGGACGGCCAGGCCTCCTTCGGCTTCATCGGCGGTACGGGTGCCGTGGGCGGTCGTGGAGCGGCGGACGAGTACAAGTCGGTCTCCGAGCTGAACGGTCTGGTCCCCGCCAATACCTGTATGGAGGAGGAGATCGACTTCGTCACGGTGGAGAGCATGACCGCCGTCATGGCCGAGGCGGGGGACCGCTTCACCTACCGCATCCTGGCCACCTCCAAGGGAGCCTACGATCTCGGTCTCTTCTGCGCCGCCATGGGTGAGGGGGCTGTGGAGGTCCTGGTGGACGGCCGCTCGGCGGGGTCGGTGAGGCTGACCCGGCAGGGAGTCCTTGCTACCGAGGTGCTTCGCGGGATCGAGCTGGACAAGGGACAGCATCTGCTGACCCTGGCCGTGACCGAGGGGCAGACGGCTTTGGTTGAGATGAATCTGCTCAAAGCCACGGCGGTCCCCCGGACGCCTCTGGATCTGACCTCCCCCGCCTACAGCGACGGGGATTGGACCTGTGCGAGTGGTTCCCTGGCCACGGCCAGGGGGAGCATGACGGGCAAGCGGCTCTACGGCTCTCCGAACTGGGGCGACTACGCCGTGGAGGCCACAGTCACCCTGAAGAGCGGCTCCAACGGCGGTCTCCTGGTCCGCGCCACGAATCCCGGTGTGTCCAGCTTCCTGCATGATACCCCCACCGCGGGGGACTGCGAGTTCAGCACCGACTGGATACAGGGCTACTACGTGGGCCTGTCCAAGGACGGTCTGGTCCTGGGCAAGCAGGCCTACGGCTGGCAGGAGCTGGAGTCCGTTTCGGCGGAGATCGGTCTCAATACTCCCCACGTCCTGCGGGTAGAGTGCCTTGGGGCGACCATTAAGATCTTCGTGGACGGCAATCTCTGCGTGGAGTACACCGACAACGAACCCTTCCTCCAAGGCATGGTGGGCGCGCGAGCCTTCTTCTGCGGGATGGACGTGCGGAAGATCACTGTGGAGCCTTTGGGGTGAGGAATTTTTGCGGAATATTTTAGAACACCTCGCGGTCTTTGGGTCGCGGGGTGTTTTTCAAATTTGGGTTTGGCGGTGTGTTGACCGTTCCTTTGCCTTCTCCAGCGGAGAAGGGGGACCGCGAAGCGGTGGATGAGGAGAGCATTTGTAAGCAACTTACCGGGATTACAGTTACGCTCCTACAACCATGCGGATAGAAGTGTTAAAACAATTGATACAATTGCTTGTTTTTTGGGGGCCGAAATCCAAAAAGCGGTAGGAAAGTTAGCCACTCACCCAGAACGCTGGTTTTACAAGTGTTCTCCTCATCCACCGCTTCGCGGTCCCCCTTCCCCGCTGGGGAAGGCAGAGGAACGGACCGATAAACCCCAATTTGAAGTTCATACCTTTACCGTCTCTTCATATTCCGTTCTCAATTTCTTGACAAAATTCGCGAAAGATATTGTCAAAACAACAAATCTATGATATAATGAAATCAAAGATCCTGAACCGAGAGTGAGGACTCGTCATGTCAAAGGAAAAGAAGACCCGGGAGCCTTATTCCTCCAAAACGCGGGTGGAGCTGTATTCCCCCAAGCGGCTGCGGCTCCCCTTTGCCGTTGCCAAACTGGTGATGTGGTGCAAGGGGGTGCGTGTGGTGTATACCGACAACACCGAGGGTGGTCTTGCGGCTCCCGCGGTGGTATTGTGCAACCACGGCTCCTTCCCCGATTTCGTGTACGCGGGGAGCATTCTGCGGAAATTCGCCCCCAACTTCATCGTAGCGCGGCTGTATTTTTACGGTAAGCCCCTGGGCAAGCTGATCCGTCGGTTCGGGTGCTTCCCCAAGAGCATGTTCACCGCCGACCCCGAGAGCGCGGTCAATTCCCTTCGGGTCCTCAAGGCGGGCGGAGTGCTGGCCATGATGCCCGAGGCGCGGCTCTCCACGGCGGGGCGGTTCGAGGATATCCAGCCCGGTACCTATCCCTTTCTGAAGAAGGTCAAGGCCCCCATCTACACCGTCAAGATCTGCGGTGACTACCTGGCGGACCCCAAGTGGGGGCGGGGCTTCCGAAGAGGATCTCGGGTGGAGGTGGAGCTGTCCCTCCTTATGTCCGCCGAGGAGGTCAAGGCGGCTACCGTGGAGGAGATTGCCGAGCGCGTGGAGGGCAAGCTGTACTACGATGAATTCGAGTGGCTGAAGGCCCATCCCGAGGTGCGCTACCGCAACCGCCGCATGGCTGAGGGGCTGGAGAATGTTCTGACCACCTGCCCTGTTTGCGGGAAAAAATTCACCCTGTACACCAAAAAGCGCAGGATCCTCTGCGAGGCGTGCGGCGAGGTGGCGGTCATGGACGACCGCTACGGGTTCGTGGGGGGAAAGCCCTACGCGGATCACTCGGTGTGGTATGAGACCCAAAAAGACGTATTGAAGCAAGAGATATTGGCAAATGAGGGCTACACCCTGTCCTCCTCCGTGGAGCTGAAATTGCCGTCCACGGACGGAAGATCCATGCTCCGTTCGGCGGGGCGTGGGATTTGTACCCTGGACCGCGCGGGTTTGACCTACCGCGGGACCGTGGATGGCGCTGAAGCAGAGCTGACCTTCCCCATCGGGGAGATCTACCGCCTGCTCTTCGGAGCGGGGGAGGACTTTGAGGTCTACGTGGGGGAGACCATCCACTACTTCATCCCCGACGAGCGCCGCTCCTGCGTGGAGTGGTACATGGCCTCGGCGATCCTTTACGATCTGTGGGCCGAGGAGCAGGCTAAGCAGGCCGAAGCAAGCAAGGAGGCAACGGTATGAGCGCAAGAGCTACGGCAAAGCCCCAAAAGGAAAAGGCCTTCGCTACCATCAATATCGGCTCGTTTCTGACCGTCGTCATCGTTCTTTTGGTCGTGCTGATGCTTTGCGGAGCCATGACCTACCTGATCCCCACCGGCTCCTACGAGCGGGACGAGGCGGGGCAGATCGTCATGGACACCTACGCGGAGGGTGAGGTGGAGGGCATCGCCCCGTGGCGGGTGCTGACCGCGCCCTTCCGGGTGTTCTTCAAGGACGGCGGCATCACCGTGGTCATGATCTGTCTGTTTCTGCTGGTCATGAGCGGCATTTTCAATCTGCTGGAGAAGACCGGCGGCGTCAAGGTCTTCATGAGCCGCATCATCCGCCGTTTGGGGAACCGCCACGCCCCCGTGATCTGTCTGACAGTGCTGATCTTCATGCTCTTCGGCAGCTTCTTCGGGATGTACGAGGAGCTGATTACCCTGCTCCCCATCATGATTACGTTCATGCTCTCCCTGGGGCTGGACACCTTGATGGGCCTGGGGGTCTGTCTGCTGGCGGCCTGCTTCGGCTTCTCGGCGGCCATCACCAATCCCTTCTCGGTGGGCCTGGCCTCCGAGGTGGCGGGGATCGCGCCCGCCGACGGGGCTTGGCTTCGCATCCTGTTTTTCCTTCTGACCTACGTTCTGCTCTGCGGGTTCCTCCTGCTCCATCTGCGGAGGATCCGCAAGAATCCCGCCGCCTCCCTGACCTACGCGCAAGATCAGGAAAAGCGAGCGAACCTGGACGGGAATACCACCGCAATTGAGGGCGGTGACAGGGTCTTCCGTGCTTTTGCGGTGTTCTTCGGAATTCAGGCGGGGGTCCTGATCCTCATCGCGTCTGTCCGCGCCATTTCGGACTACGCCATCCCCATCCTGGCGGTGAGCTTCCTGGTGTCGGGCATCGTGACGGGCTTTGTGGTCTGTGAGCGGAAGTCGGACGTCTGGCGGCACATCGGAAGGGGTATGGCGGCCATGCTCCCCGCCGTCGCCATGATCGCCCTGGCCTCGGCCCCCAAGCTGATCATGACCGAAAGCGGCATTCTGGACACGGTCATGCACCACATGATCGCTCTTCTGGACGGCCGTCATCCCGCCGTGGCGATCCTTTTGGTCTACGCCCTGACCTTGTTTTTGCAGGTCTTCATCAGCTCGGCCTCGGCCAAGATCTTCCTCATCATGCCCATCATCCTCCCCGTGACCCGCGCTCTGGGCCTGTCTCCCAACCTGGTGATCCTGGCCTACTGCATGGCCGACGGCTTCACCGACGTGATCCTGCCCACCAATCCCATCCTTCTGGTGGGGCTCTCCATGATGGGGGTGTCCTACGGAAAGTGGTTGAAATGGACCTGGGTGCTGCAATTGGCTCTGCTGGTGGTATCGGTCGGAGTATTGCTCTTTGGCGTCTGGATCGGGTATTGATGAATTATGGGTTTCCGTTTCGATAAACAAAAATACGACCTTTCCGCCCAAAAACCTTTTTGTCTGATTTCCCGTAAACTGCATTGACTTTTCCGCCGTATAATGCTATAATAAAGCATCATCACGAAAGGAGGAGAAGCTCACCGTGACCGTAAAAAAGAAAGAACGCCGCGCCCCCAAGTCCCCCGAACGCGCCCGCCGTGTTCGGCATATCACCGTGACCGCCATACTGGCCATCCTGCTCCTGGTCAATATGGCCATCATCTTCCAATTCTCCTCCGCGGGCCGTGAGGAATCGGGAGAACTCAGCGAGGGGATCACCCGCAAGGTGGTACGGCTCCTGTACCGTGACTTTGAGGACCTCCCCGCAGAGGAGCAGCGGCTCATCCTGCAAAAGGCACACAAATTCGTCCGCAAAGCCGCCCATTTTTCGGAGTTTGGTCTCCTGGGCTTCCTGTCCGCCTGCTTGCTCCTGGTCATATCGGCGGCGTTCCGCAGGCTCAAGCTGTGGCTGACCCTCACCGCCCCCGCCGTCTTTACTCTGCTTTACGCCATATCCGACGAGGTCCACCAGATTTTTTCAAACCGCGGCCCCCGTGTCACCGACGTTCTGATCGACTTTTCGGGAGCCGTCTGCGGGATCCTACTCGTCCACGGGATCGCGTACCTGATTACCCATAAGAAAAAGGGAAGTAAGTCCACCGACAAGAAAAAACGCCGAAGGAGGAGTAGGCCGTGCGAAACACCCGCTACCGATTGACCACCGACCGTCCCGGCATCTCCTTCAAGGCCTGCGTAGTGGCCGACCTACACGACCGACCCTACGGCAAGATCCTGCCCATTCTGAAGGCCGAGCGACCCGACCTTATCCTCATCCCCGGTGACCTCACCGAGCAGTTCGATACGGCTCCCGCCCACGCCCCCCATCCGGGACTGGAGCTGCTTGCCGAATGCGCCGCCCTGGCCCCCACCTTCTACGCTCTCGGAAACCACGAAATCGGCGGCTGTCACCGCAACATCCGCGAGTCCAAGCGGATGCGCGCCGAGAAAAAGCCCATTCCCTTTGAGATCACGCCCTCCGACAAAAAAGCCATAGATTCCACGGGAGCGATCCTTCTGTACCAAAGCTATACGGTCTGGAACAGCCTGGTCATCGGCGGTCTGGGCTCGGGACTCCTGAACCCCGGCTGGATCCCCGACCTCGGCTGGCTGGACGAGTATGTCAAGACCCCGGGCTACAAGCTCCTCATGTCCCACCATCCCGAGTATTACGACCGCTACCTCCGCCCCTTTGATATTGACCTCACCGTATCGGGCCACGCCCACGGCGGTCAATGGCGGTTCCTCGGTCGCGGCGTCTACGCCCCCGACCAGGGGCTGTTTCCCAAGTACACGGGTGGCCTCCACGAGAACCGCTTGGTCATCTCCCGCGGCGTAGCCAACACCGTCCCCTATGTCCCCCGCTTCTTCAACCCCTGCGAGGTGGTGACGGTGGAGGTAAATGCAAAATGAAATATGCAATATGCAGGATCAGGTATAGAAAAGAGAACAGGACCGAAAACGGGAAGTGAGAATTTCCCGTTTTCTTTTTGTTGGATAAGGCAGAGGGATCTTTGCTTTCAAAATTGGGTTTGTAGGTCTGTTTGAAGTAGTGAAAATGCCTATGGCGGTAAACTCCCCCACCGCCTGCGGGCGGAGCCCCCTCGGGGAGGGAGCCTTGGGGCGCGGGGCAAAATCACTTATCGGGTAACGAATTTCCGCGGGTTTAGGTAAGAGGCTCCCTCCTTGAGGGGGCTCCCGCGAAGCGGGTGGGGGAGTCATCGCGAGAAACGGGGCATTTTGTTCCGTCAGACCAATAAACCCCAATTTGTTTTCCATATTTTCTACGAATCCCCTCTCTCCCCCCTTGACGAAACGCCCTTTTTATGGTATAATACAGGATGAATAAAAATGCCCGACTATGGGCAAACGGCGACAGGCGAAAAAGGACAGGTACAGCATGGAAAAGAAAGAAGCAAAATTCTATACGGGACAAGGCGATAAGGGACTGACCGCCCTCACCCCCGCCTCCCAGGTCTCCAAGGCC
>JAGAIH010000011.1 GCA_017626655.1 Clostridia bacterium
CTCGGGAGCGCCCTTGACGTACAGCACCTCCCGCCCCTCCCTCCTGGCCAGGGCGCAGGAGGCCTTTTTGTCGCTGTCGAAGGGGACCGTGAACAGGACCTCGGAGCGGCTCCGGGGCGTGAAGGGAAGCACCGCCTCCAGGAGCGCGCGGTCGGTGGCGTTCCCGCCCAGGGCGCGGGGGGAGCCGTCCTCTCCCACCCCTGCCACCGAGGCGGTATTGATTCGACAGGCGTCGGCCAGGTACCCGAACAGGGTGGGGGCGGCCTTTTTCAGGTCGGGGATGTCCCGATAGACGGTTCCGTCCCCCGCCAGGATCCGCCCCACGCTGAGCTTGCCCTCGGTGAGGGTCCCCGTCTTGTCGGTGAAAAGGAGATTCATGCTCCCCGCCGCCTCAATGCCCACGGGCTTGCGGACCAACACTTGATCCTTCACCATACGCTTGATGTTGGAGGACAGCACCACCGCGATCATCATGGGCAGTCCCTCGGGAACCGCCACCACCAGCACCGTCAGCCCCAGGGTCAGGGCGTGGAAGCACTGGGCCCAGACGTACCGCCAATCCGACAGCTTTTGCAGGATCACCGCCCCCTCAAACTCGCTGTCCAAAAGGAGTACCCCCAGCAAAAACACCACTGCTACCAGAGCCGCCGCTACGTACCCCATGCGGCTGATCTGCCCCGCCAGGCGGGTGAGCCGCAGCTTGAGGGGGCTTTCGCGGGTGTCCTCCTGGACCTCCTCGGAGATGCGCCCCAGGAAGGTGGCGTCCCCCACCCGGGTCACCAGCATCTCCCCGCTCCCCCCAGGGATCACGCACCCCCGCAAAAGGGCGAAGTCCTGGGCGGGCGTCAACTCTTCGGGGAGGGGGGCGCTATGCCGCAAGGGGCGTTTGGCGATCTCCTTACTCTCCCCCGTCATGGCGGCCTGGTCTACCTGTAGCTCTCCCGAGAGCAGGACTCCGTCGGCGGGGATCATCTCCCCCGCCCCCAGCACGACAACGTCTCCCACTACGGCATCCGAGAGGGGGATCTCGATCACCTCCCCCTCCGCGTCTCCCGTCGATCTTCGCCGCCGCACCCGACAGGTTGCCTGTCCGCAGGCCGCCGACAGCCGCGCGAAGGCCGCCTCTGAGCCATGCTCCGACAGGGTGGAGATCAGGGTCGCCAGAAAGACCGCCAGGCCGATCCCCGCCGTCTCCAGCCAGTCCCCGCCCCCGCCCGTCACCGAAAAGAGGATCTGGACCGCCAAGGCTCCCAGGAGGATGCGGATGACGGGATCGTTCAGGTTGCCGAAGAAGCGGGAAAGAAAGCTTTTGCGCCGTCTTTGAGACAGAGTATTGGCCCCATGCTCCAGGCGGGAGCGGGTGGCTTCCTCCTCGGTCAAGGGGCGGGCGAGTGGGTGGGGTCGGCTTTGTGGGGTCATGGAGCATACCTTCCTTTGCTGGCTTGTCTGGGACATTGTATGCATCGATAACGGTGGGCATGACCTTTTTCGGATTTGGGTTTATATCGCCCTGTCTTGGATTTGATGTATGCCAGTTCAATGCTTCGCATCCATACTCACTGAC
>JAGAIH010000067.1 GCA_017626655.1 Clostridia bacterium
GATACCATGCATTCTAATTCCAAGTCTGAAAGCTACGCCGCCGCAGGCGTAGACATTACCGCCGGCTACAAGGCGGTGGAGCTCATGAAGAAGCACATCGCCCGCACCAAGAACGAGGGCTGTGTGGACGACGTAGGCGGCTTTGGCGGCTGCTTTGGCCTCAACGTGGCGGGTATGTCCGAGCCCGTGCTGGTCTCGGGTACCGACGGCTGCGGTACCAAGGTCAAGATGGCCATCCTCATGGACAAGCACGACACCATCGGCATCGACGCCGTGGCCATGTGCGTCAACGATATCATCTGCGTGGGCGCCAAGCCCCTGTTCTTCCTGGACTACATCGCCTGCGGGAAGAACATCCCCGAGAAGATCGCCGCCATCGTGGGCGGTGTGGCCGAGGGCTGTGTCCAGTCCGGCGCGGCACTCATCGGCGGTGAGACCGCCGAGCATCCCGGCATGATGCCCGCGGAGGAGTACGACCTGGCCGGCTTCTCTGTCGGTATCGTGGACAAGAAGAAGATCATCGACAACACCACCATGAAGGCAGGGGACGTGGTCATCGCCCTGGCCTCCACGGGTGTCCACTCCAACGGCTTCTCCCTCTGCCGTAAGGTCTTCGACATCGACAACAATCCTCCCTCCCTGTACACTCCCTGCGAGGAACTGGGCGGTAAGTCCATCGGTGAGACTCTGCTGACCCCCACCCGCATCTACGTCAAGTCGGTGCTGGCTCTCCTGGAGAAGGTCGCGGTCAAGGGCATCTCCCACATCACGGGCGGCGGCTTCTACGAGAACATCCCGAGAAGCATCCCCGAGGGCCTGGGCGCCCGCGTCCGCCGCGCCGACGTCAAGGTTCTGCCCATCTTCGACCTCATCGCCAAGACGGGCAACATCCCCGAGCGGGATATGTTCAACACCTACAACATGGGCGTGGGCATGAGCATCGTGGTGGCTCCCGAGGACGTGGACACCGCCCTGGAGATCCTCCGCGCGAACGGCGAGGACGCTTACCTCATCGGTGAGATTGTCGATTCCGCCGAGCTGGGCGGCGAGCAGATCGAAATCGTCTGATGCCCATGAAGAAGATTATCTGGAATCTCACAAACGGCCTGCTGGCCGGTATTATGATCGCCGTGGGCGGAACCGTGTTCCTGGCCTGCTTCGGCGACGGCTCCATGGTGAACAAGACCATCGGTGCCTTCTTCTTCTCCATCGCCCTCCTTTCCATCTGCTACAAGGGCTACTCCCTCTACACGGGCAAGATCGGCTTCATCCCCGAAAAGCACGATGGGGAAGCCTTCTCCATCCTTTTGTGGGGACTTCTGGGCAATCTCATCGCCACCGTTGCCCTGGGATACGCCCTTCGCGGCGCTATTCCTACCATCGGGGGCGTGGCTGAGGTCCTCTGCACCGCCCGCCTGACCCAGGTCTGGTGGCAGACCCTGATCCGCGGTATCTTCTGCGGTATCCTCATGTACATGGCGGTGAGCATCTACCGCGACAAGCAGACCATCTCGGGCATCCTGTTCTGCGTCCCCGTCTTCATCCTGGCGGGCTTTGAGCACTCGGTGGCCAATATGTTCTACTTCGGCGCGGCGGGGATGTTCTTCTCGGTCGATTCCATCATCTATCTGGCCATCGTGGTGCTGGGCAATACCATTGGCGGTATGCTCATGCCTCTGCTGGCCATGATCAAACCCAAGGAGGCGTAATATGGCACAGCAAAAGAAGATCGCCGTCCTCGTCTCGGGCGGCGGAACCAACCTCCAGGCCCTCATCGACGCCCAGGGGCGCGGTGAACTGGGGAACGGAAGGATCACCCTCGTCATCGCCTCCAAGCCCGGTGTGTATGCCCTTGAGAGAGCCGCTAACGCGGGCATCGAAGGCCGTGTGCTGGCGCGGAAGGACTACGACAGCATCGCCGCTTACTCCAAGGCTTTGGCGGATGAAATGACCGCCGCAGGCATTGACCTGGTGGTGCTGGCAGGGTTCCTGACCATCATCGACGAGCAGGTCTACGAGGCCTTCCCCAATCGAATCATCAACGTCCACCCCGCCCTCATTCCCTCCTTCTGCGGCAAGGGCTTCTACGGGCTCCACGTCCACGAGGCGGCGCTGGCCAAGGGCGTGAAGGTCTCGGGCGCCACCGTCCACATCGTCACCCCCGAGTGCGATGCGGGCCCCATCGTCCTCCAGAAGGCTGTGGCCGTCATGCAGGACGATACCCCCGAGATCCTGCAACGCCGCATCATGGAGGAGGCCGAGTGGAAGATCCTCCCCGAGGCGGTGAGGCTGTTCTGTGAGGACAGAATTACGGTTGAAAATAATAAAGTGTATATCAAAGGAGTATGATTATGAAGGTCAATACCATTGCAAACGAGCTCAACTCCCTGGCCTACCACGGCCGCGGTATCATCATCGGTAAGTCCGCCGACGGCAAAAAGGCCGTCACCGCCTACTTCATCATGGGCCGCAGTGTGAACAGCCGCAATCGCGTGTTCGTGGCCGAGGGCGACGCCATGCGTACCAAGGCTTTCGACGAGTCCAAGATGGTGGATCCCCACCTCATCATCTACTACCCCGTCCGCGTGCTGGGCAACAAGACCATCGTCACCAACGGCGACCAGACCGAC
>JAGAIH010000068.1 GCA_017626655.1 Clostridia bacterium
CACCCCCCTCCGCGAGGCTCTGGCCGCCTTCGTGGACAAGACCCAGGAGACCGTCACCGGTAAGGTGCGCCTGAAGCTCTACAAGGGCAACATGATCAACGCGGGCGTCTGGTCCGACTACTCCCTCTACTCCGAGGAGATCGCCACCTTCGGCGAGTCCGACTACAACCAGGCCGATTCCGCGGGCTTCATCAACCTCTACGGTCTGCCCATCAAGGTCAAGGCTATGGTGGATGCCAAGAACAAGAACAAGTAATTCCCATATGAATCACGCCGCGTGGCGGCGCGCCGCCTCAAGGGTCCGGTGCGCCGCCAGCAGTATTTGGAGGACATGATGGATGTGAAAGACATTCGGCCGCATCCCGAACAGGTGGAATGGGCAGACTGCGAGATCGGGGTGTTGATCCACTACGATCTCACGGTCTTTGATGCCCCCTACGACTGCCGTCAGCACTTCGGAGACCCCATTCCCGCCTCGGCCTTTGATCCCAAGCGGCTGGATACCGACCAATGGCTGGCGGCGGCCAAGTCCCTGGGGGCGAGATACGCGATCCTGGTGGCGAAGCACGGCACGGGCTTCTCCCTGTGGCCTACCCAAGCCCACGGATACAGCGTGAAAAACACGCCCTACAAGGACGGGCAAGGAGATATCGTGGGGGAGTTCATCGACTCCTGTAAGAAGTACGGCCTTCGTCCCGGCCTCTATTGCAGTGCTTCCTTCAACCAGTATTTCAGCGTGGAGAATCCCGGGCTGGTGCTGGACGGGGATCCCGTGAAGCAGAAGGCCTACAACGATATGGTCGAACAGCAGCTCACCGAGCTGTGGACCAACTACGGCGATCTGTTTGAGATCTGGTTTGACGGCGGTGTGATCCCCGTCAGCGAGGGCGGGCCCGACGTGGCGGGGCTGCTTCACAGGCTCCAGCCCAACGCCGTGGTGTTCCAGGGGCCCGTGGGAACGAGATCCCTTCTGCGCTGGGTGGGCAACGAGCGGGGCGTGGCGCCCGAGGATTGCTCGGCTCTGTACGATGCCCGTGTCCAGGCGGATACGGGAGACGTGGAGCGGGAGGACGGCTGTGAGGCTCCGCTGATCTGGTGTCCCGCCGAATCGGATCTCCCCAATCGCTACGCTCACCGCTCCTATCAGGGCGGCTGGTTCTGGCGGGAAGGGGAGGAGGACACGGTCCTGCCCGCCGACGAGCTGTTCGGGTGCTATCTCACCAGCGTCGGGCGGAACACCAATATGCTGGTGGGCATGGTCATCGACACGGACGGCCGCTTCCCCGATACCGACGCCGCTGTCTTTGCCGAGACCGGGGAGAGGATCCGACGGGTCTTCGGCACCCCCATCGCCGTCGGCAAGGACGGCGAGACCGAGCTGATCCTGCCCCAGGAGCCCGCCGCGCCCCCTGCCTATGCGGTCCTGCGTGAGGACATCACCATGGGTGAGCGGGTCACGGGCTATACCCTGCGTGCCTATGACCGAGAGGGGAACGAGATCTTCTCACATAGCGGTAAGGTCATCTCCCACAAGCGTATTCTGAAGATCCCCGCCGCGACGGCGCGGGTGAAGCTGGACGTCACCGACAGCCGTGACGATCCCGTTCTGCTACCCTTGGAGATCTGCTCCGAGGGGTAAGCGGGCCGTACCACACACGACTATACTGTATACACGGAGGATTTTTCCATGCAATCCCTGAAAAATAACCATTTTCTGAAGCTCCTCGATCTCACTCCCGAGGAGATCGCCTACCTGCTGGACCTGGCCGCCGACCTCAAGGCCAAGAAGAAGGCAGGCATCCCCCACCGCCTCTGCGAGGGCAAGAGCATTGCCCTCATCTTTGAAAAGACCTCTACCCGTACCCGCTGTGCCTTTGAGGTGGCCGCCGCCGATCTCGGTATGCACCCCACCTACCTGGATCCCACGGGCTCCCAGATCGGTAAGAAGGAAAGCATCGCCGACACCGCCCGCGTGCTGGGCCGTATGTACGACGGCATCGAGTACCGCGGCTACGGGCAGGAGATCGTGGAGGAGCTGGCCAAGTACGCAGGCGTTCCCGTCTGGAACGGCCTCACCAACGAGTTCCACCCCACCCAGATCCTGGCCGATTTCCTAACCATCCGCGAGCATTTCGGCACCCTGAACGGGGTCAAGCTGGTCTACATGGGCGACGCCCGCTACAACATGGGCAACTCCCTCATGGTGGGCTGTGCCAAGATGGGTATGCACTTCGTGGCCTGCGCGCCTAAAAAGTATTTCCCCAACCCCGAGCTGGTGGCCCGGTGTCAGACCATCGCCGCCGAGACGGGGGCTGTGCTGGAGTTCATCGAGGACCCCGTTGAGGCGACCAAAGGAGCCTCGGTCATCTACACCGACGTGTGGGTGTCCATGGGCGAGCCCGACTCGGTCTGGGAGGAGCGCATCACCGAGCTGACCCCCTACCGTGTCACCACCGCCCTCATGCAGAACGCCGGGGAGCAGTGCGTCTTCATGCATTGCCTGCCCGCCTTCCACGATCTGAACACCACCATTGGCAAGCAGATCCACGACAAGTTCGGCATCGACTGCATGGAGGTCACCGACGAGGTCTTCGAGTCTCCCGCCTCCATCGTCTTCGACGAGGCCGAGAACCGTATGCACACCATCAAGGCGGTCATGGCGGCTACCTTGGCATAACTATGCCGTTTGAAGGAACGAGGGGGAAACTCCTCGTTCTTTGCACATTTGAAAACCCGTAGGGAGCGACGCCCTCGTCGCTCCTGAATCTTCCCATCGAGATCTCAAAAAATACATTCTGTGAATCAGGAGCGACGGGGGCGTCGCTCCCTACAGAAAGGATAACCCCCATGAAGATCCCCTTTACCAAAATGCAGGGTCTGGGCAACGATTACATCTATATCGACTGCTTCAGGACCCCCATCGACACCCTCCCCGACCCCGCCAAGCTTGCCGCCCGCCTGTCTCCCCGCCGTACCTCGGTGGGAGCCGACGGGCTTGTGCTGATCCTGCCCTCCGAGGTAGCGGATGCCCGTATGCGGATGTTCAACGCCGACGGTAGCGAGGGGATGATGTGCGGCAACGCCATCCGCTGTGTAGGGAAGTATCTCTGCGAGCGGGGGCTGGTCCCGCCCGATGCCCGCGAGATCACGGTGGAGACCGCCAGCGGGATCAAAGAGCTGTCTCTGTCTGTCAAGGCGGGGAAGGTGGACTCGGTCTCGGTGGATATGGGCGTGGTCGAGGTCTCGGATGAGATCGCGGTAGAGACGGCGGGGAAGCAGTACCGCTTGATCCCCGTGTCGGTGGGAAATCCCCATTGGGTCTGCTTCGTGGAGGATCTCACCGCCGTAGATGTGGAGACGGAGGGCGCACTGCTGTCCTCCGCCCCGGAGGGCGGCGTGAACGTGGAATTCGTGGAGCGTATCGACGGAAATACCCTCCGGATGCGGGTCTTTGAGCGGGGGAGCGGTGTCACCCTCGCCTGTGGGACGGGGGCTTGCGCTTCCGTGGCGGCCGCCGTGTCACGGGGGATCTGTCCCGCCAATACCCCCGTGACCGTTCTGTTGGACGGCGGGGCCTTGACGGTGATCTCGGGTGAGGGCGGCCGAATGCTCATGATCGGCGGTGCAGAATTCGTCTATGACGGCGTGTGGGAGGGAGAAATTTGAAAATTTTCCCCTGTTTCGGTGTCCGTTCGCGCAAAAATGCCGTCTGTATGGGTGAAGGCTCCCAAAAGAAAGGAGATCGAGCTATGAAAAAGCCCTTTATCGCCGCGCTGGCGGCAGTATCGCTGACGGTCCCGCTGTTGCTCACAGGGTGTGACGTTTTGGATGACCTCATCCCCAGGGACACCTACGTCGAGTCTATCGTTTGCTACCCCGACACCGATACCGGTAGCAGCATCCTGATCGATCCCGAAAAAACAAGCCCCGAGACCGAAGCCCCTCTGACCCCCGAGGAGGAGGCTCTGGTGGAGCTGGCCGCCGAGGCTCTGTGGGCGGGGCGTGACCTGCCCGCCAAGGGGTATTTCAAGGTGAGCATCCATCCCCACGCCTCAGACGGCTCCAACCGCGTGCGGCTCACCCTGCATATCGGGGGCTACCGCACCGACGAGTATTACAACGTCCGTATCTCCGCTGATGGCGAGGTGATCGAGATCGACGGCGGGTATCACAACTACCGCCAATTCATCAAGGGGGCCACCGCCGAGCGGATCGCCGCCGCCGAGGCGGGCCTGGACCGACAGATCGCCCGCTACGGCGACAAGCATTCTGGGTACTACTTCACCGTCGATGACGAGGGCTACCTCTGCCTCACCTGCGAGGTCATCGTGGACAAGGCCTTCGGGGACCATGAGCATAAGTTCTTCACCGAGCGCATCTGCAAGCCCGAGTAACGAAAGGAGACCGAGATCATGAAAAGACATATCCGCTTTCTGACCGTCATGCTGGCCCTGGCCCTGTTGGCCACCCTCACGAGCTGTTGGCTTTTAGAGGATCCCTTTGAGGAGGGACAGTCCGACATGGATGGTATGACCATCGGGGTGACTCGGCCCGATACCGACGTGGCCATTGGGATCCCCATTGAGACCACCACCAATATCGTTGAGGAAACCGAGACCGAGGTCGTGACCGAGATCGCTACCGAGCCCGGGCCCAACATCCGCGAGATGTGGGGGACCGTTGTAGAGTACGAGGCCGTGGAGCCTATGGAGGGCGTCATCGCGGTGCAGGTGTACACGGGCGACGGACGGACGACCATGCACATCTTGGTGGAGGACCCCTCCGATTACTGCGTGGGGGACGAGGTGGTGTTCACCTATGACGTGTCCCTCATGATGGAATCCTTTGACGGCCACCCCGTGTGGGAGGCCATCACCATCGACTACGCCCCCATCGCTGTCCCCGAGAAGCCCGTGATCTACCTCTACCCCGAGATCTCCACCGAGGTATCCGTCAAGCTGACCATCGACGGCAAGCTGACCTGTACCTATCCCTCCTATGACAAGGGCTGGGATCACTTCACCGCCCACCCCGACGGCACCTTGATCTTCCCCGACGGGAAGCAATACTACTGCCTCTACTGGGAGGGTATCCAGAACATGGATTGCGACTTCACCCGTGGTTTTTGCGTGAAGGGCGAGGACACCGCCGCCTTCCTGGAGTGGGCGCTTTCCGAGCAGGGCCTGACCCCCCGCGAGGCCAACGAGTTCATCATCTACTGGCTCCCCCGCATGGAGCAGAATCCCTACAACATCATTTCTTTCCAAACCGAGGCCTACACCGAGGGCGCGGTGCTGGAGATCGACCCCAACCCCGATTCTCTCCTCCGCGTGTTCATGGCCTGGTACCCCTCGGACGAGGCCGTGGAGATGGAGGCGCAGAGCTTCGCCCCCTTCGAGCGGGTGGGCTTTGCCGTGGTGGAGTGGGGCGGCTGTGAGTTGGCTATGCCTTGACCGTAGACCGTTTTTCGGAAAGGAGATATGAGCATGAAACGAATGCTGTCCATCCTGCTGTCCCTTGTTTTGCTTGGCGGAGCCGCCGCCCTGTGCGCCTGTGATCCCTGCGAGGAGATGACCGACGCCAAGCCTGTGATCTACCTCTACCCTACCGAACCCACCGAGGTCTCGGTCAAGCTGGACTACAGCGGCGATCTCACCTACACCTACCCCGCCTACGGGGAGGGCTGGAACAGTTTCACCGCCTACTCCGACGGTACCTTGATCTTCCCCGACGGAAAAGAATACTACTGTCTCTACTGGGAAGGGCAACGGGACGTTGACTATGACTTCTCCAAGGGCTTCTGCGTCAAGGGCGCCGACACCGCCGCCTTCCTGGAGTGGGCGCTCACCGAGCAGGGTCTGACCCCCCGCGAGGCCAACGAGTTCATCATCTACTGGCTCCCCCGCATGGAGCAGAATCCCTACAACGTCATTTCTTTCCAAACCGAGGCCTATACCGAGGGCGCGGTGCTGGATATTCAGCCGAACCCCGACTCCCTCCTCCGTGTGTTCATGGCCTGGTATCCCTCGGAGGTGGCCGTGGAGATGGAGGCGCAGAGCTTCACCACCTTCGAGCGGGTGGGCTTTACCGTGGTGGAGTGGGGCGGCTGTGAGCTGGGCGAGCCCTGATCCCGCGGATTTGTAAAACCCCACAAGAATTCCCCGCAATTTTCGATGATTTTTTACATGTCTGACCCCATTACAATCTTCCGCCATCCCTTGACAAAATCACGGTTTTGTGGTATACTAATCAAGGAATTTGATTTCTGCGACTGACGGATAAACGGGCACCTCCGAAATTCCTCGCGCAGAGATCGGCGGAATCTTTTCCGTCATTCGTTACAAAAACCCTTCGCGTAGGGGAAACTACGCGCGCGGGCTTTTGTTTAGACTGACGAAAAATCTTCTCGCCGCTCTCTGCACGATGAATGTTCTCCGGTTCCCGATTGTGGGCTTACCACAGTGGAACAGAAATCTGCAAGGGAGCGTTGGGCCCCCGCCCATACTCCGTATATTGCCGACCGTCTGGGCACACTTATCTCGTCATGAGCATAAGTGTGCCCTTATCTATTTTGATCTTACTATGGAGGTAACCCGTTCATGAAAAAAGTCGGAATCATCATGGGAAGTGACAGCGATCTTCCTATCGTCCGCAAGGCTATGGACACCCTGACCGCCTTTGGCGTACCCTTCGAGGTACATATCTATTCGGCTCACCGAACCCCCGACGAGGCGGGCGTGTTTGCCGCGAGAGCCAGAGAGGACGGTTTCGGTGTCCTTATTTGCGCCGCGGGCATGGCCGCTCACCTGGCCGGCGCCATCGCCGCCCGCACCAGCCTTCCCGTTATCGGTATTCCCTGTAAGTCCACCAATCTTGACGGCATGGACGCTCTGCTCTCCACCGTCCAGATGCCCACGGGCGTGCCCGTAGCCACCGTAGCCATCAACGGAGCCGCCAACGCCGCTCTCCTGGCCATCCAGATCCTCGGTGTTTCTGATCCCGACCTCGCCGCCAAACTGGACGAGAAGAAGGCCAAGGACGCCGCCGCCGTGCTGGCTAAGGACAAGGCTCTGCAGGACGAGCTGAACGGTTGATTCTACGGACGGTTTAGCGGACCGTCGGGGACGCCGGTCCCTACAAACGGTTGAGTTTTAGGAGCGACGAGGGCGTCGCTCCCTACGGAATTACATTGATCGCATTCCCAACGCACATACCAAGGAGAAAAATATTATGGGTGGATTCTTCGGCATCACCTCCACAAAGGATTGCTTGCTTGACGTCTTTTTCGGCACCGACTACCATTCCCATCTCGGCACCGCCCGAGGGGGACTCGCGGCCTACGACCCCGAGATCGGGCTCCAGAGAAAGATCCACAGCATCACAAACGCCCCCTTCCGTACCAAGTTCGAGACCATCTTCGACGAGATGAAGGGCATCGCGGCCATCGGTTGCATCAGCGACACCGATCCTCAGCCCATGCTCATCCGCTCCAACCACGGTACCTACGCCATCTGCACCATCGGCATCATCAACAACGCCGAGGCGCTCATCGACCAGTACCTGTCCTTCAGCCACGGACACTTCGACGCCATGACGGGCGGAAGAGTCAACACCGTGGAGCTGGTGGCGGCCCTGATCGACCAGAAATCCAGCTTCGGTGAGGGCATCAAGTTTGCCCAGTCGGTCATTGACGGCACCTGTTCCATCCTCATCCTCAAGGAGAACGGCCACCTCATCGCCGCCCGCGACAAGGTGGGACGCATCCCCGTCATCATCGGCAAGGGCGAGGACGGCTACAGCGTCACCTTTGAGTCCTTCGCCTCCCTCAAGCTGGGCTATGAGATGGCCCGCGAGCTGGGCCCGGGCGAGATCGTGGAGCTGTCCCCCGAGGACGGCATCCGCCAGCTCAACCCTCCCGGCAAGGAGATGAAGATGTGCGCCTTTTTGTGGTCCTACTACGGCTACCCCACCTCCAACTACGAGGGGGTCAACGTGGAGGCCATGCGCTACCGCAACGGCGAGATCTTGGCGGAGCATGACATGGAGGTGGGCAACGCCCCCGACCTGGACTACGTCAGCGGCGTGCCGGATTCGGGTACCCCCCACGCCATCGGCTACGCCAACCGCTCCACCTTCCCCTTCGCCCGCCCCTACATCAAGTACACCCCCACCTGGTCGAGAAGCTTCACCCCCCAGAAGCAGTCCGACCGCGCCAAGGTGGCCCGCATGAAGCAGGTGCCCATCCATGAGCTGATCGAGGGCAAGAAGCTCCTCTTCGTGGACGACTCCATCGTCCGCGGCACCCAGCTCAAGGAGACGGTGGACTTCCTCTACTCCAACGGCGCCAAGGAAGTGCATATGCGCTCCGCCTGCCCCCCCATCATGTACGGCTGTAAGTACCTCAACTTCTCCCGCTCCACCAGCGACCTGGAGCTGATTACCCGCCGCACCATCCTGGAGCTGGAGGGTACCGAGGGCTTCGACCACATCGACGAGTACAGCGACGGCACCACCGAGCGCGGCAAGGCCCTCCGCAAGAGCATCTGCGCCAAGTTCGGGTTTGCCTCCCTGGAGTTCCAGTCCCTGGGCGGCGTCATCAAGTCCATCGGTCTGCCTCCCGATAAGCTCTGCACCTACTGCTGGAACGGAAAAGAATAAACGGAAAAGAATCATTCATACGGAATATCCCCGCCTCGATTTGGACGGGCTTGCTCGCAACGCCCGCCTTGTGACCGAAAGGAGTATCCATGAACCGATCGCGCGCCCTTTGCCGACGCTTTTGCAGTCTTCTTCTGAGCATTCTTCTGCTTTCAACCACCGCCGCCGTGTGTGTCCCCGCCTCCGCCGAGGAGGGTGAAGGGATCGCGGTAAAGCTCTTCCAGTCCACCTCCCATTACGATATGGGCCTGGATCGGCATAACGTCCGCCTGGGCTGGAGCATCACCGCCGATTACCGCGGGATGTATCAGGCCGCCTACCATATCGTGGTGGCAGACGAGGAGGGAGAGACCGCCTGGGACAGCGGCTGGGTGGAAAGTAATACCCAAGTGGGTATCCTTGTCCCCAACCTCAGGCCCGAGACGGTCTATACCGCCCGTGTTCAAGTGAGAGATCAGGCGGGGAAGGAATCCCCCTTCAGCGAGGACTTTGTCTTTGAGACCGCCCCCGACGGGCTGGAGAGCGAGTGGTTGGGTTCCAATCGCCTGCTCCGCACCACCTTTACGCTGGATCAGCCTCTTTCCAACGTCAAGCGCGCCCGTTGCTATATGTCCTCCTCGGGCATCATCGAGGTGCGGCTCAACGGAGCCAAGGTAGGGGACCTCATCTGGAACCCCAAAAAGTCGGTAGCCGATAAGGTGACCTACTACAATACCTTCGATATCACCGCCATGCTCCGCGAGGGCAAGAACGCCGTGGGTGCCTACACGGGCAACGAGGCCATGGGCGGCTGCTCCCTGAACGGTATGCTCCGCATCTACTACAAGGACGGCTCGGTCCAGACCGTCTCCACGGGGGAGGGCTGGAAGACCTCGGGTAGCTCCGAGATCACCCGCGCCAACATCGCCCAGGGCGAGGACATTGACGCCCGCAAGCTGACGGCGTGGGATACCCCCGATTACAAGGAGGACGGCACCTGGTCCGCCGCCCCCGTCAAGGCGGGGCTGAAGTCGGTGAACGGCGAGGTGACCATCCCCGATAATTTCGGCACCATCACCACCTATGATACCTTCAGCGGGGACTACTCCATCGAGCTGACCGTGACCGTCAACCAAACCGTCAGCGGCTTCATGTTCGGCGTGACCTCGGGCGAGTCCAGCCCCTGTATGTGGCAGGTCAGCGACGGCACCCTCCGCATCCACTACCCCGGCTGGTCTCAGATCGAGACCCCCGCCATCCCCGTGAGGAACGGCACCAAGACCACCATGAGGCTGGATATCCAAGGCAACACCGTCACCACCTACGTCGACGGCCAAAGGATCCACACCGCCACCGTCCCCGCCGGGGAGACCCGGGGTGCCTTGGGAATCCGCACCGCCCTCCACGAGGTGGCCACCTACGACCGCCTGGCGGTCATTCAGAACGGCAAGGTCATCTGGGAGGATGACTTCGATTCCGCCGATCCCGAAAAGTGGACCTTCCCCGGTATCCCCACACCCAAGCCTGCCATCTCGGGCACTACGGTCATTGAGGAATACAAGCCCGTAGCGGTCAAGGAGATCCAAAAGAACGGCAAGACCTCCTACGTGCTGGACTACGGACAGAATATGCAGGGCTTCGTCCGTCTGGACACCAAGGGTACGGCAGGCGTGAGTTACCTCATCGAATATTCCGAGCTGGTGGAGGAAAACGGCGATATCCGCCCCGTCACCACCGCCCATTGTCCCACCTCCACCTACACCCTGTCGGGCGGGGAGGATCACTTCTACCCCCGCTTCTTCTACACGGGCTTCCGCTACATCAAGGTGACCCCCTCGGACGGCTCGGCCATCGACCCCAACGACTTCACCGCCTGCTTCGCCTCCGACGATCTGGATCAGACCGGCTTCTTCGAGTCCTCCAATGAGCGGCTGAATACGGTCTTCAAGCTCTACCTCATGTCCCAGCGCTCCAACCTCATGGGCAACTACACCGACTGCCCCCAGAGAGAGAAGAACGGCTGGCTG
>JAGAIH010000069.1 GCA_017626655.1 Clostridia bacterium
CACAAAGACCTCCACCAGTCCGAAAAGCCCCTGGCGGGCGGGGAGATCGGTATCGGCGGCGGCGTGGGCCATGGGAGCGGTGCCGCAGCCCGCCTCGTTGGAGACCAGCCCCCGCATGACCCCGTAGCGGATGCCCCCCGCCGTCAGGTAGCCCAGGAGCCCTGCCCCCGCGCTTGTGGGGTGGAGGGCGTCCTCCCAGATGGATAGGAGAGCGGCGGGGATACGGTCCCGACGCAGAAACAGGACGGCCAGGCAGACCACGAGAAAGCCCACCGTCATGAAGGGCACCAGCTTTTCGGTCAGGGCCGAGATGCGCTTTGCCCCGCCCAGGGCGGCTACGGTAGCCAGGATCGCTACGGCGGCTCCCGTGACCATGGGCGGCACCGAGAAGCCCTCCTCCATGGCCGAGGCGGCGGCGTTGATCTGGAGGAGGCTCCCCATGGTGATGGCGTTGACCAGGCAGAGGAGGGCGAAGACCACCGCCAGGAGCCGCCCCGGGCGGGGGAGGCCCAGGGCCTTCATACCGTCCTCGATGTAGTAGGGCGCTCCCCCTGTAGGGAGGCCGTCGCTGTCAAAGCGTCGGTGGCGGAGGGCCAGGGTGATCTCGGCGTACTTCAACACCATGGCCACCAGGGCGCTGACCACCATCCACAGCACCGCCCCGGGTCCGCCGAGGCAGAGGGCGGAGGCCACCCCCACGATGTTCCCCACCCCAAGAGTTCCCGCCAGGGCTACGGTCAGAGCGCGGAATGGGGAGATCCCCCCCTCCCGCTTGCCGCTAAAGAGAAGGCGGATACAGCGGACGGGGTGGAGCAGGTAAAAGCCTCCCAGGCGGAGGATATAGAAAAGGCCTACGCCGAACAGCAGGATTGGCGTGGCGGTCATGAGCAGATTCATGGGCATCACCTCGGTGGAGTGTATGCGGAAGGCGTGCAAAACATGAAGCAAGCTGGGGGTGTCAAAACAGCGGGTTTTATTTAACACTATTTTTGTGTTATTTGACGAAGAAAAAATTTCTGTAAACTATAGACGAATTCCCTCTTTTGTGGTATAATAAGGACAGAGAAGGGAGGACCCCTCTCCCCCTCCGACCAAAACAACCATCACATGAATTGAAAGGAGCTTCATATGTCTCTCATCCATGTTACCAAAGATAATTTCAACCAGGTCAAGGCCTCCGACAAGCCCGTCCTTTTGGACTTCTTCGCCACCTGGTGCGGTCCCTGCCGCATGATCGCTCCCTTTATCGAGCAGATCGCCGAGGAGCATCCCGAGTACGTCGTCGGAAAGATCGACGTGGACGAGGAGCGGGAGCTGGCCGAGCAGTTCGGCATCCAGAGCATCCCCACTCTGGTGGTCATCAAGAACGGCGAGGTAGTCAACACCGCCGTGGGCGGCCGTCCCAAGGATGCTATCCTGGCTCTGCTTCAGTAAGTATCAAGAAACAGAAAACACACCCGAGCCTTTCGGGTGTGTTTTTCATAGCAGGAGCGCGCTGTTTTATTCCTTGTCGCTGTCGTCCTTCTTGAAGCAGGACACGGGGCAATCCTTATCGCACTCCAAAAACGCCCAATCGGGCTGGGAGGCGCCCTCTCGGCCCAACAGCTTGTAGAGGAGGCGGTAGAGGGTGACGGTCTCCTCCAGGGACAGGGGGTTATACTTGCCCAGCTCCATGGGGATACCCCGCGCCTTCTTTTGCAGGGCTCTACCCTCGTCGGTGATGGATACGTTGAGATTCCGTTCGTCCTTGGTGGAGCGGGTACGGGTGATGATGCCCTTGGCCTCCAGCTTCTTGAGCAGAGGCGTCAGGGTACCCGAATCCAGGAACAGGTGATCGCCGATCTCCTTGACGGTCAGGGTTTCGTACTCCCAGAGCAAGAGCATGGCGATATATTGGGTGTAGGTCAGATCCAGCTCGTCCAGATAGGGCTTATAGAGCTTGATGATCTCACGGGAAGCAGCATACAAAGGAAAGCAGATCTGGTTCTCCAGCCTCAAAAGCTTGCAATTCGTACTGTCCATCGGGAAAAGACCTCCGTTGTTCATCGTTCGTTCTATATTTTATCATATTACAACGAAAAAATCAACCCTTTTTGTCATTTTTATTACTTTTTCATCATAAATATTCCTATTTTGCATGAAAACAGGATTTTTTCTTGACAATCCACCTACCATAGTTTATAATATAGGTAACTTCCCTATGGGAAAATCCGAGATAGCTACAGGAGACCGACCATGGATAAGATCAAGGTTGCCGTTATCGGCTGCGGTACCATTGCAAACGCCGCCCATATTCCCTCTTACATGAACAATTCCGACGTGGAGATCAAGTATTTCTGCGACATCATCCCCGAGCGCGCCGAGGCCGCCGTCAAGCAGTACGGCTGCGGTACCGCCATCGTAGACTACCACGACGCTCTGAACGACCCCGAGGTGGAGGCAGTCTCGGTCTGCACCCCCAACAAGGCCCACACCACCATCACCATCGACGCTCTCCGCGCGGGCAAGCACGTCCTCTGCGAAAAGCCCGCCGCCCGCACCTATGCCGAGGCCAGGCTCATGCAGGACGTCCAGCACGAGACGGGCATGACCTTGAACATCGGTGTGGTCAACCGCTTCAACACCGCCGTCAACAAGATCTGCGAGCGGATCCAAGCGGGCGAGCTGGGGGAGGTCTATCACGTATACGTCTCCTTCCGCGCACACCGCTCCATCCCCGGTTTGGGCGGCGCCTTCACCACCAAGGAGATTGCGGGCGGCGGCGCTCTCATCGACTGGGGCGTTCACTATCTGGACATCGTCATGTACTGCACGGGGGATCCCAAGCCTGTGACGGTATCGGGTCAGGCCTTCTGCAAGCTGGGTGTGGATATGCCGGGCTACGTCTACGAGAATATGTGGAGCGAGATCACCAAGGATCTGAACGGCACCTATGATGTGGACGACAGCGTCACAGGCTTCATCCGCACCGAGGGCGGTCCCACCATCACCCTCAACGGCGCCTGGGCCCAGAACATCGGTATCGGCGAGGCCTACATTGACTTCCTGGGCGATAAGGCAGGCATCCGTCTCACCTACGGCGGGAACTTCACGGTCTGGGGTACCAAGGATGGCAAGCTCACCGAGGAAACGCCCGAGTTTGAAAGCGTCAATATGTTCCAGAATGAGATCGACAGCTTCATCCGTTGCGTCCGCACAGGGGAGAAGCTTCCCTCCCACATCGACCAGGTCATCATCACCGCCCGCATGATGCAGGCGATCTACGATTCCTCGGATGTGAGGGAGGAGATCAAGCTGGAGTGGTGAAAAGCTCCATCATACAGAAAAGAGAGGCCATTCGACCTCTCTTTTCTTATGCGATTTATGGGCTTTATCAGTACATACCGCCCATACCGCCGCCCATGCCGCCGCCTGCGGGAGCCTCGACCTTGGGCTCGGGCTTGTCGGCGACCACGGACTCGGTGGTCAGGATGACAGACGCAATGGAAGCGGCGTTCTGAAGCGCGGAGCGAGTGACCTTGGTGGGATCCACGATGCCCGCGGACATCATGTCCACGTAGACCTCGTTGTAGGCGTCGAAGCCGTAGCCCACCTTGCCGGAGTTGACGATGGTGTTGACGATGACACCGCCGTCGAAGCCTGCGTTGGTGGCGATCTGGCGGACGGGCTCCTCCAGAGCCTTCAGCACGATCTTGACACCGGTCTTCTCGTCGCCCTCCACGGTCTCCAGAACCTTCTCCACGTCGGCGAGGACGTTCAGGTAAGCGGTACCGCCGCCGGCCACGATGCCCTCCTCAACGGCGGCCTTGGTGGCGTTCAGGGCGTCCTCGATGCGGAGCTTCTTCTCCTTCATCTCGGCCTCGGTAGCGGCGCCCACCTTGATGACGGCCACACCGCCGGCCAGCTTGGCCAGACGCTCCTGGAGCTTCTCGCGGTCGAAGTCGGAGGTAGTGGTCTCGATGGCGGCGCGGATCTGAGCCACGCGGGCCTTGATGGCCTCGGGATCACCCGTACCACCCACGATGATGGTGTTCTCCTTGGAGACCTTGACCTGACGGGCCTGGCCCAGGACGGACAGGTCGGCATCCTTCAGCTCCAGACCGATCTCGGAGGAAACCACCTCGGCACCGGTCAGAGTTGCGATATCGCGGAGCATCTCCTTGCGGCGGTCGCCAAAGCCGGGAGCCTTGACAGCCACGCAGTTGAAGGTGCCGCGGAGCTTGTTCAGCACAAGGGTGGTGAGAGCCTCGCCCTCCACGTCCTCGGCGATGATCAGGAGCTTGCGGCCGGACTGAACCAGCTGCTCCAGCAGGGGCAGGATCTCCTGGATGTTGGAGATCTTCTTATCGGTAACCAGGATCAGAGCGTCGTCGATGACGGCCTCCATCTTGTCGGCGTCGGTGACCATATAGGGGGACAGGTAGCCGCGGTCGAACTGCATACCCTCGACGACCTCGGAATAGGTCTCGGCGGTCTTGGACTCCTCCACGGTGATGACACCGTCGGCGGTGACCTTCACCATGGCATCGGCGATCAGCTGACCGATGACCTCGTCACCGGCGGAGATGGTACCGACGCGGGCGATATCCTCTTTACCGTTGACCTTCTTGGAGGAAGCGACCAGGGAAGCCACGGCGGCATCCACGGCCTTCTTGATACCCTTGCGGAGCACCATGGGGTTGGCACCCGCGGTGACGTTCTTCATGCCCTCGCGGACGAAGGCCTGTGCCAGCAGGGTAGCGGTGGTGGTACCGTCGCCGGCGGCGTCGTTGGTCTTGGTGGCGACCTCCTTGACGAGGGATGCGCCCATGTTCTCGGCGGCGTCCTCCAGCTCGATCTCCTTGGCGATGGTCACGCCGTCGTTGGTGATCAGGGGAGAGCCGTACTTCTTGTCCAGGACCACGTTGCGGCCCTTGGGGCCCAGGGTGATCTTAACGGTGTCGGCCAGCTTATCTACGCCGCGGGCCAGAGCGTTACGGGCTTCAATGCCGTACAGAATATCCTTTGCCATTGCAAATTACCTCCAATAATGTGCTTGCGGAAATCAGTCCACGACTGCGAGGATATCGTCCTCGGAGAGAATGGTGTACTCGGTGCCCTCCAGCTTGACGGCGGTGCCTGCGTACTTGCTGGCGATGACCTTGTCGCCCACCTTGACGGTCATGGGAGCGAGAGCGCCGTTGTCGGTGACCTTACCGGGGCCGATGGCGATGACCTCGGCTACCTGGGGCTTTTCCTGGGCGGCGGCGGTCAGGAAGATGCCGCCGGAGGTCTTCTCCTCCGCCTCGACAAACTTGATGACGACGCGGTTGGACAGGGGATTGAGCTTCATAGTTGATTGCCTCCTATACTGTGCGAATGTCGCATTTTTTACTGAATTATGCCCCTTACAGGGGAGTTTTGTTGGCTTTTAGCACTCTTTTGTTCCGAGTGCCAACGCACATACCATATTGTACACCATTTCCCAAAAAAATCAAGTCCTTTGGCCGATAATTCACAAATTATTAACAGACGAAAAGGTGGTTCACAATTCGTCTTTTTCGTGAAAACTCCCCCCGACGAATGCCGAGGGGAGTGTATGCTTGCGGGTCAACTCAAAGCCCGATACAGGGTCTCCAGCACGTTTTCATCCGTGATCGCGGAATCCGCGATGACCACCAGACCGTCGGGGGTGACGGTAATGGTCTTGCCTGCGCTCTTCACGAGGTCAGTGGCCTTCACGTAGGGGATGCCGCAGTGGTTATAGGTCGTTTCACCTGTGGCATCAATGTTCAAAGCCGACTTGAGGAAGTCCACGGGGAGCCAGATGTCCTCGCCCGAGGCCAGCAGGACGCCCTTGGTGTTATCCTCCACCAGTCTGACCTGCTTCCCTCCCACGAAGGCATTGTAGGAGCGGGACTTCAGCACCACCATGGAGGTCAGATCTCCCTCAAGCTCGGTGGGGTACTTGACCGCCTGCTCGGTAAGGGTGAAGCGGTAGGTGTAGCGGCCGTTGGGGGCGGCGTCGCCCTGGTCGAGGAACTCCATGATCTGGCCCGTGGGAGTGGAGTTGTCCGCCCACTTGAAGTCGATGGTGTCGGTGAAGCTAATCATGGCCTTGGGGATCTTGACCTGCATGGTGTTTCCGTTTCGGGTGTATTCCACCGAGCCCACGGTCTCAAAGGCCCATGTATCGGTGCCCACGAACTTCTCCACCAGGAGGGCGGAGTCGGTGCGGTTGCGGTTGATGAGGTAGTCGAAGCCGTACCAGCCCGTGGAGTCGTCGCAGTCGGAATTGATGAAGAGGTTCATCCAGCTCGCGCCCTCGGGGTCGGTGATGGTGTCGGCGCACTCCACGTAGAAGTAGAGGTGGTCGGTGTCGCTGGAGACCTTGGCGGTGACGATGTCATTTCTGCCGCTGTTGTTCATGTAGAAGCCGTACTCCTTTCCGCCCACGTGGCCGGGGGAGAGGCGGTGGGTGATATCCCCCTCGTAGTCGCGGTACTCGGGGCCTACGGCGTACCACTGGCCCACCGAGCCGTGGATGTCGATGGCCCACTGGCCGAAGGCGGTCTCGATATTGCGAGTACCCTTGTACTCACGAACCCGCTCGGCCATCTGGTAGAGGTAGTTATCCCCGAAGCCGCCCTTCATGGGCTCGATATCGCGGGAATACTCGGGGTTGAAGGAGTCCACGAAGTAGGTGGTCTCGCGGTCGCCGGGGGTGGCCGAGACGGTATACTGGCCCGCGATGACCTGGCCGCCAGCACCCGCGCCCGCGCCCACGTTATCCCAACGGCCCGTGATCCACTCGTTCCAGCCCGTGATCATGATGAGGGGAGGGTCACGCTCGATGGCCTTATTGAACTGCTGACCGAACTGGAGCCCGTAGGGGGTGTAGTCCTCCATCAGAGGGAATCCGAAGTCCCAGGGCTGTCCCTTCTCCAGACGGGGCATCTTGTTGCCGTACTTACTGCGGCCATCGGTGGCGCCAAAGCCGCACATGACCACGGTCTGCTCCAGATCCTCGCGGCTGTCGCCGTAGCCCGGCACCTGGGGCCAGGCGGCGTTCCAGGGCCAGCATTTGATGCCCTTGCGGTCGCCGTACCAGTTGGTCACCCCCACCGCCCAGGAGTAGCGGAGGGTAAAAAAGTCGCGGGCCTCGTCGGACATGGGGAAGTCCCCCGTGACCAGCACCAGGGGCTTGCCCTCCCAGTAGTACCAGAGATCCTCGTAGAGTCCCTTCTTGTAGATGGTATTGTACAGCTCGGCGAACTCCGCCTCGTAGCTGCCCACCATGAAGCAGATCTTGGGGACCTCGTAGCCCTCTTTCCTGACCTCCTCCCAGACCTTCAAAAGGGCCATGTGGGAGACGGTATGGAGGTTGTTATTGGTGGTATCGAAGAAGACGAAGTCCACTCCTGCCTCGGCCAGCATATAGGCGTGCTTGCGGAGGACCCACTCGTCGTTGGAGGAGTAGTAGCCAAAGTAGGGCTCGCCCCAGTAGTGGGGGTGGCCCTCGCCGCCCTCCATCATGCAGTCCCAAAGAGCCTCCTCACCGCCCTTCAGCCAAGCGGCGTAGTGGTCGGAGGGGGAGATTTCGGAGATGGTGGTCTGGTCGCGGTCACGCCACAGGAAGTAGAAGATGCCTACCTGGCGGTCGGTAGGAGCGCGGGTGGCGGTAGCGTCGGGCATGGGGCGGTCGGCGCCGTCGGTGCCCGTCCAGGTGTCCGCCCAGATGTCGCGGGTGTTGGGGAGGATGCCGTTGTTATCCGTGCTGTCCACGGCGTAGGTGTAGTCGGGGATCACCAGATCGGTGGTCGTAGTGTAGTTCCCTGTTTTGGGGATATCGGTGGGGCTTTGCACCGTGGGAGCGTCGGTCTCCCCCTCGGTGTCGGCGGGGGTGTCCACGGTGGTATCCTCGGGACCGTCGGGCGTACCCGCGGGGGTACAGGCGGCGAGGGCCGAGATCACCATGAGGAGGGCGAGGGTCAGAGAGCCGTAGCGGCGGAGTCTGTTATGGATCTTCATGTACAGTTCCTTCCTTTCATAGGTTGCCGCTTACAGGCGGTGGCGCTTCTTGCCCAGGGTCGTAGCGGCGGCAAGAAGGATGAGGGTGATAAGCCCCATGGACAGAGACGAGCGGCAGCCCTTCTTGGGAAGCTCGGTGGTATCGGAGGGGTCAGCCTCGGTATCGGCGGGGACGTTGGTTTCGGGATCCTCGGTGCCCTCCTCCGAGGGAAGGGGCGGCACGTCGGGGACGTTGCTTTCCGAAGCGGGGGTGTAGACCGCGTTGACGGTGATATCGGCGTTTTGCAGGGTGTAGGGCTCCCACGCGCCGATCATGCCGGGGAGGATGGGGACCACAGGCTCCTCCAGGGTGGTATCCCCCTCGCGGAACTCCACCCTGTAAAGGGGCTTGCCCTCCACCACGAAGGTGGCGGTATAGGTGGCTCGCTCGGTGGGGAGGGTGTGGAGGTAGACCGAGGCCTCGTCGACGGTCTCGAAGAAGGCGATATACTCCACGTCCAGGGTAGCGGTACTGCCCAGGCCGCTTTCGGAATGGAGGAAGTCGAAGCGGAGGTAGTTGACCTTGTCGGTATCGGCGTCGTAGTCGGCGGCCTTACGGAGGTCGATGATGGCGGTATGCCACTCGCCGTCGGAGATATACTTGTAGGTGATGCGGTCGGAGCGGCCGTTGGGGCCTGTCTGGACCGAGCCTGTGAAGATCTCACCGCCCACGCCTCGGGTGGTGGTGCGGTAACGGACCGCCATGAAGGGGGCGATCTCGGTGGGGTCGCGGTAGAGGTAGAAGGAGGGGTCACTGCCCTTGGCTGTGTAGGTGATGAGACCCCGATCGTAGCTGTAGACAGCCTCCTGCATCTGGGAGCCACCCGTAACGTTGAGGCCTTCACCCTCGATCAGGATGGCGGGCTTGACCGTGGCGGGATCCAGGGGGCGGAGGGGGGGCTTGACCACGGTCTTGCCGTCCTCCTCGGTATACTCGGTGGCGGCGTACTCCTGCGCGGCCTTGGCGTTTGCGAAGAACCTGATATAGGCCACGTCGATGGTCTCCCCCGCACCCGTGGGCTTCTCCAGGGGATCGAAGCGGAGGTTTTGCAGGGTCACGCCGTAGACGTTGCCCCAGATGGAGGAGGCGTCCACCACGGCAATATGCCATTTGCCGTCTGCCTGCCAGTCCCAGATCACGTTGCTCTTATCGTAGGGCTGGCCCCACTTGACTCCGTCGCTTCTCTCCACGAAGAGCTCGCCGCTCTTGGCTGTGGACTCGGTGCGGTACTTGATGACCATATGGTCCATGAGGTTGGAGGTCACGGTGGGTTGGATCCCGAAGGAGAAGAAGGGGTCGTTCTGAAGGGCTTGGATATGGAGATAGCCCCGGTCGCAGAGGTCGGTAACACTGACCCCCGAGAGATTGGCCAGGCCAAAGGTCTCGGTGACGCTGTCGTAGTGCTTGGTGAAGTCGTACGCGAAGGTGACCTCCGAGCCGTACTCGGCGCCCACGTCTACCAGGCCCTCGCCGGCGGTGAGGTAGCCCGCTACCAGCTGGGCATCGTTGACGGCGCCGTTGCGGAAGGAGACGGTGCCCTCGGTGGCCTTGCCGTCGGCGGTATTGAAGCCGGTGTAGGCCTTGTCCCCGGGGGTGGTCATTTTGACCTCGAAGCAGTATTCCCCGGCGGGCAGCTCGTCGAAGGTAACGACCAGATCCTCGCCGTCCTTGAGGTTCTTGAGGTCTTGGGTGTAGAGGGGCTCGCCCGACACGGTGGTCTGGTAGTCCTTGCTCCATTTGAAGAGCTTGAAGTAACCGCTGTTGTTGTTCGGGTCCGCTCCCCAGGTGGCGTGACCGGGGATGATGACGCCGCGCACGGGGCTTGTGGCGGTAAACTTCTGCCCCATGGACTGGCCGCCGCTACAGAAGGGGGAGCCCAGGGTGGGGTCGGTGACGTTGTAGACGGGGACGTTGGTGGCGCCCAAAACGTACTGATGGTCGGTGAGGGTACCGGGGTAGACGTATTTTTGGGTATACTCGGCCTTGGCAAAGAAGCCGATGTAGGCGAGATCCACCCAGCCCTCGGGGAGGGTCAGGGTGAGGGTGTCGATGGGAGAAGCGGACTGACCCAGGGGCAGCTCCACCGTGACGAGGTGCCAGTAGCCGTCGGCGGGGATCGAGACGCGCCCCTCGGAGGCGGTGGTTCCCTGCTTGGCGGTGACCGTGATGCCCTCGGTGACGGCGGGGATCTCGGTGCGGGCGGCCAGGGTCAAGTAGCGGAAGGTGGGATCGACGGCAAGACCGCTGACGGTCACGGCGGCGGGGGCGGACGCGGACAGGCGGGTGAAGTCGGCTTCGGTGTAGATCTTCACGGTACCGTCGGCGGTAAGGCCCGCCACGTAGGCTCCCGCGCCGAAGTCGATGATCTCGGAGCCCTCGGCTACCTGGAGGGACTCATCCTCCTTGATGGAGGCCTCGCGGTCGGCGGCGTAGGATTGGGCGTAGAGCTTGTCCCCGAAGAACTTGATGGAGGCCACGTCGATGGAGTCCCCTGCCTTGGCCCCCGAGATCAGAGGATCGAAGCGGAAGGCGTACAGCTCGTCGTTTTGATCGTTCCCCCAGACCCCCGAGGCGTCCACCACCACGGTGTGCCATTCGCCGTCGGGGATGTAATCCCAGGTCACGTAGGCGTTGGGATCCCCCCAATGGGCGCCGCTTTTGCGGTTGGTGAAGAACTCGCCCGCGCCGATGGCCGCGTCGGTGCGGTACTCGATGACGGCGTAGGCCAGCTCCGAGGTCTTGGGGGTGGGCTGGTAGTTGTCGGCGAAGCGGAAGTAGGGGTCCTCGCCCTCGGCGGTGAAGGTGACGTAGCCCTGCTTGTTCTCGATCCTGATCTGGTTCTTCTGGTTCACGTCGGCTCCGTCGGTCAAGCCCTTGGAAAAGTCGTAGACGAAGGTGACCTTGGAGGAGGCAGACTTGTTCTCCATGTCGCAGACCGTGATGTTACAGGCGAAGGGGGAGGCGGGGTTACCGCCCAGGTAGGCCTGCATATCGGTGACCACACCGTCAATGGGGTCGATGAGACCGCCCTCGGCATTCCAGGGGGTATAGCTGGAGCCCTCCAGGCAGATGACCTCAAAGTAGAGGGGGCCTGTGACCTTGTAGTCGGCGGGGATCTCCAGGGTGAGGTCGGTGTGATCCACGTGGTCGATAATGGAGCGGTCGGCGATGGGGCCAGCCGCCACCGAGGAATCGCGGTCGCCCTTCCACTCGTAGAGCTTGAAGCTGCCCTTATTGGTGTTGTTGGAGTAGGTGGCGAAATCGGGGACGGTGATCTCCAACAGCCGCACCTCGGGGTCCAGGGTAAAGGCGTAGCCTACGGGGTTGTTCAGCCCGCTCATGTAGGGGGTACCGCCCACGCCGTTTCGGGCGAATTCGATCTCACGGATCCCGCTGAGGTCCTCCTCGGCGGCGGCGGTGAGGGTCAGGCCCGAGAGGAGGCCTGTCAGGGTGGACAGGAGAAGGAGAGCGGTGAGGGCCAGGGATAGTAGCTTTTTCATG
>JAGAIH010000070.1 GCA_017626655.1 Clostridia bacterium
CCCGCGCCGAGCTGGCCCCCCTTCTGGAGGGCGGCGGCAACAGCGTGGACGTCTATATCTGCAAGCTCCGCGCCAAGATCGAAAAGCCTCTGGGGAGGCGGATGATCGTGACGGTGCGGGGAGTGGGGTATCGGTTGGAGACCTGAAGCCCCTCAAAATGGAAAGCCCGCCACGGTGTGTCCGCGGCGGGTCTTCTGTATTAGTAACGCCCCATCGGGAAGGGCAGAAGGATCGAAGCGGCGACCGCTCCCACGAGCAACAGGACAGCGAGCAGACCGCACAGGAAAGGCCGCTTCCGCAGAGCAGTAAACAGAGGAACAGCCACCGCACCGCCCGCTATGCAAGCGAACAAAGACCACAGCCCATATCTGCCCCACGGCAGCTCGGGCATGGGACCGCCGAAGGTCAGTAGGTATTGGGCTACGTACTCCGTAGCCATGTGAGCCGCCGTCACAAGGGGGAGGGAGACGGCGGCGATCTTTCCGATCTCGGTCAAGGCGCTTCGGTAGGAACGATGCCGTCCGCGGATCAAGACGGTCAGCAGGACGGGCAGGGCCATGGCCGCTACCGACAGATAGACGGAGGAACGGCCCGCCATAGCCAAGGCGTAGTACAGCCCGCCCAAGACCGAGGGGACCGCTACCGCGCAGATCGAGGGGATGCCCCATAGCATCCACGGCGACAGGCGGCTCTGCTCGTTCCCGCCGAGCGGGGCGTCTGACTTCAAACGGCTGTAGAGGACGGCCTGCGACAGGATCAAAAGCAGGATCGCCCCCAGGCGCGCCGCCGTATCCCACAAGGCCCAATAGGTCCCTTGGGTGGGGAAGAGGTCGGTCAGCTCAAAGTCCAGGATCAGCCCCGGCATATACACCGCCTGGGACAGGGCATAGCCCACCCAGCACAGCCATCTTTTCTCGTGAAAGCGGAGCAGGAAGGGCAACAGCAGGGCCAGAGCAAACAGCTCCGCCGTCAGGAACTTGCACCATACCTCCCCCCAGCCCACCGACCAGAAGGTGAACTCGTCGGCAAAGCCCCGCAGGTAGAGCATGAGCCCACCCATCAGGAGCAGGTTCCCCACCGTCATCGAGACCGCCTCGATCCCCCACAGGTGTCGGAGGGCGTGGCGCAGATCCGTATAGTACCAATGCCGCGCGGCCAGATACACCGCAGGGAGGGGCATTGTCACGCCAAAGATCAAGAGGATCACCACCAGGCCCGCCTCGGGGCCCGCAGAGCGGAAGGCGAAGAGCAGGTGCAGACACAGCTCCGCCGTCAGAAGGAGGAGCAGACCGAACAGAGCCCCGTAGCCCTTGGCCGTCAGGGGCGCGGGGCGGGCGGGGACGGGCCCGGGAGGATCTTGCTCCGCCATCGGCGCGGGTGCTTCCTTTGCTACGGGAGGGGGCGGCTCGATCCCCCGGATGAGATAGTCCAGGCTCACCCCGAACAGATCGCAGAGAGCCACCGCACAGCCCACCTCGGGGGTGGCCTGATCCAGCTCCCACTTGGATACGCTCTGCCGTGAGACCGATAATTTTTCAGCCAGCTGCTCCTGGGTCATGCCCCGCCCCTTTCGCAGAGCGGTGACGCGTTCGCCCATGGTCATATTCCATCACTCCTTCGTGTCAATATGACCACAGTATACCACAAAACCGCCCTTTTGTCCACCAATTTGAGGTGGAAATCGCGCAACCGGGGGTTGCGGAGCGCGGGATATCGGTCAAATGTCTGAACAAAGGCACAAAAACGGCCCTCTACCGTATTGGCGGAAGGCCGTTTTGTTGTTACGGGATCAATACGGGATCTCCTCGGGAACGCCGTACTCTCCTCTGTATATGTGAGGATCCTCCCCGATCGCCTCCATCAGCTCCTCGCGGGTGACGGGCCTCCCCTCGGGATCGTCGGGGCGGGACAGCAGGAAGGCCTCGTCCCAATAGGCCATGGGATACCCCTCCTCCGAATGAGCGGTA
>JAGAIH010000071.1 GCA_017626655.1 Clostridia bacterium
GAAGGTATTCGGCTCGTGTTTATCGTTATCCCTGAAAAGCTATTGGTATCAGTATGTTTTTGGGTATCAGCCAAGGAAACGGCTGACGCATTGACCTTCCCCTCGGGGGAAGGGGGACCGCGATAGCGGTGGATGAGGGTCACCCAAAAACATACCGATATGTTCCGTCAAACAGTTCGATAAACTGCAATTTTTCTAATTATGCAATCGTCTGTATGTGCGGATCAATCGTATACCGTCCAGGGCTTCAGACGGCAGACCACCTTGCCCAGGACGCGGCGGGCATCCACGAAGCTGACCTCGCGGGAGCGGCTGTCCAGGGAGTTGTTGCGGTTGTCACCCATGACGAAATAGCATCCCTCGGGGACGGTGGTCTCGAAGATCCCTGTGGAGTGGTCGAAGCTGTAGCCGGGGGCTTGGGTCCAGCGGCCGATGTCCTTGCCGGAGCGGTCCAGCAGATGGCAATGGGGATCCTCTTGGAGGACACCATCCACGTAGACCTCACCCTTGGCGTAGTCGATGCGGACGGTCTGCCCCTCGGTGGCGATGATGCGCTTGACCAGGGGCTCGTTGATGGATTCGTAGATGTCGCTGGTCTGATGGAAGACGATGATATCCCCCGCCTCGGGCTGAGCCAGGCTGGAGGTGATGAGCATCTCCCCGTTGTACAGGGTATTCCGCATGGAGGAGCCGTTGACACGGCAGAGGCGCCCGCACAGGGTGAACAGGAGCAGAACGACGCAGACCGAAAAGACCAGGATCTCCAGGTAGTCGAAAACGGAGGAGACAAAGCTCTCCTTCTTTTCGGGAGCCTTCTCGGCGGTGTTGGTGTTGGCGGTAGATTCGGACACGGTGAGTCTCCTTTCAAAGGGGATTATGGAGGAGGGAAGGATCAGTTCTTTTCGATGACCCGCTCCAGGAGGGTAAAGCCGTCGGGGATGTACAGACCCGTCTCGGCGGCGGCGGCCTCGGTGAAGGTGGCTACGCCGCGGGCATCCTTGCGGGAATCATAGAGGAAGAAGGGGACGGGCTCCATGGAGTGGGTGCGGATCTCAATGGGAGTGGGATGGTCGGGAAGCACCAGGATCTTGAAGTCCTCGTCGGTGGATTTCAGATACTCGTACACGGGAGCCAGGATCTTTTGGTCGATCAGCTCCACCGACAGCACCTTGTTATCGGTCTCAGCGCGGTGGCCGCACTCGTCGGGACCCTCCACGTGGATGTAGACCAGATCGGCGCTCTCCTTGAAGGCGTTGATGGCGGCCTGCGCCTTGCCATCGTAGTTGGTGTGGACGTTACCGGTGGCGCCCTCCACGTCCACCGACTTCATGCCGGCGCACAGGCCGATGCCCTTGATGAGATCGACGGCGGAGATGACGGTACCGTTGATGCCCCACTTCTCGGTGAAGCTGGGGAGGCGGGGCTTCTTGCCGGGGCTCCAGAGCCAGGCCGAGTTGGCGGGCTTCAGGCCTCTTTCGCGGCGAGCCATATTGACAGGATGCCGGTCCAGCACCTCAAAGCTCTCCTTCATGAGACGGAGGAACTCACCGCCGCCGTTCTCCTCCTTGGGGAGGTAGTCGCGGATGCAGCGGCCGATGATATCGTGGGGGCGGGAGAAATCGTAGGTGTCGTTGCCGTCCTTCCACAGGATGCAATGGCGGTAGCTGACACCGGTGTAGAAGTGACGGTACTCGGTGCCGAAGTGGGCCTCCAGGGCCTTGATCAGCTGGTCAGCCTCGGCGGTGGTGATCTCGTCGGCGGAGTGATCCAGCATGATCTTGTCCTCGTATTCACCGCCGTCCGAGAGGGTGACTACGTTGCAACGGTAGGCGGTCTCGTCGGGGGCCATGGTGAGGCCCATGCTGATGGCCTCCAGGGGGGAGCGGCCGCGGGAATAGACCTTGGGATCAAAGGAAAGGATCGCCATGTTGGCGGTGTCGCTCTCGGGGACCATGCCCTCGGGGATGTTGGAGACCAGGCCCACGGTGGCGCGGGCGGCCAGGTGATCCATGCAGGGCTTGACGGCGGCCTCCATGGGGGTGCGGTGACCCAGGGAATCGACGGGGCGGTCGGCCATACCGTCGGGGATGAGAACCAGGTATTTCATAAGGGACCTCTTGCTAATGATAGAATCATAACATTATAGCACACTTTTTCGGAATCCGCAACAGTTTTCGGTAGAATTCATGAAAATTTTATAAAAAAACCGAGGTTTAGGGCTTGCGAAGCGAAGCGGAATATGGTATACTGTTGCCATCATGAAAAAGTGAGGTCTTACCATGGATCAACAGAACCAAAACTTTGAGGAGCAATCCCGCCAGGCGCGGGAGTCTACGCGGAGACTGAAGAGGAAGATGATCATCGTCTTGATCGGATTGGTGGTCTTCGTGGTGATCGCCATACCCCTGATCGGCATCTTGGACAATCTCCAGAATGGCGGCGAGGAGGAGACCAAGAGGCTACCCCCCAGCTCCATCAATTTCGCCACCCCCGATTTCGAGTACGATATCATGAAGGAAGAGGATTACCTCCAGCTCAACCGCCGTATCTACATCCACGACGCCCGCTCAGGCCAGACCGAGGAGCTGACCGACAAGAACCTCCCCGGCTACGGCGAGGGCGCCGCCGTACTCCGTCAGATGATCCAAGCCGTCATAAACGGTGACGCCGACGCTTACAACGCCCTGTTCTCCTCCAATTACTACGAGAACCACGACCCCGAGCCTCCCTTCACCATGCAGAGGCTCTACGATATCAAGCTGACCAAGGTCTCGGAGACCCTTGTGTCGGGGGAAAAAGGGAAGTATACCCAGTATGACTTCGAGGTCGAGTACAAAATTCGCCTCAACGACGGTACCTACCGCACCGATATCGGTCACGACGAGTCCAAAAAGCAGTATTTCGTGCTTTCGGACAGCGTCACGGGCGAGGTGCTGATTGACCAGATCCTGGAATACAACTACGCCAACTGAAAACAGATTCAAGCCCTCGGAGACGGTTCCGAGGGCTTCTTCCATATTGTCTTTTTGCTGAAAATCAGTCCGACAAAATTGTGCATAGTTACAAACTTACCCTTTCTTCTCATAAAATATAAGGGCATGCTTGCAATTTGCGGACTTTTGTGGTAAAATATGTTCGGGCATCCCCGGGTGGCCGGTCTTTTGTTAATGAAATGACTCGGCCGCCGAAAATAACAAGAAAGGAAGTACCCCCCATGAAGAAGAAGCTATTCATTCTTCTGGCCCTTCTCGTGGCTATGACCCTCGTGTTCGTGGCGTGCAAGGACGATCCCACTCCTCCTGACGACACCACCGTGGCCGATCAGCCTACCGAAGAGCCCACCCAGGGTGAAGAGGACCCCACACAGGCCCCCGACACCGACCCCGAGACTCCCGAGCCCGGCACTGACGAGCCCGACGAGCCTACCACCCCCGCTCCCGATACCGACGAGCCCGACACTCCCGCTCCCGATACCGACGAGCCCGAGACTCCCGAGCCCGAGACCGCGGATCCCATGGAGCCCGTGAACGTGTTTGATGCCGAAGACATCCAGACCGTCACCGGCAGCGATCCCGGCCACTTGACCCAGGATTGTGTGACCCTTGAGGACGGCTTCGTGCACATCGTGCCCATCGGTCCCGATCCTTACTACTATCCCTTCGCAGGCGTAGACGGTGCCCGCTACGTCGCGATCCGCTACCGCACCGATGCTACCGGCGCTGATATCCAGATGTATATCGGCTCCACCGGCGGCGGCCCCTCCGACGACAGCACCATGCTGCGTCAGCCCGTCGTTGCCGACAGCGAGTGGCACGTTGCAATTTTCGACACCCAGTCCCTCATCGACGCAGGTAAGTACGACGGTAAGTACGTCTCCTACTTCCGCTTCGACGCTCTGGAGGCCGGCTACAAGCTGAACGAGAATGGCGAGACCTACAAGAACGAGGATGGCTCCTGGGCCAGATATTCTCTGCCTGAGGGCTGCTCCATCGACGTCGCTTACATTGGCTTCTTCCACTCCGAGGAGGCTGCCAAGAAGTACGACTTCGATCTGAACAAGGCTCCCATGTGGGATGCTGACAAGTCCGTGATCCTGCATCAGAACTTTGACCAGTTCTTCCTGGGCAACGGTTCTCCCGACGACGCCACCATCAACAACCTCAACCTCTACCACGCCGTCAACATCCCCAACTGGGATAAGGTCGCAACTCTGCCCGACTTCAGCGTGGAGACCCTGACCTACTGGGGCTGGATGGCTCTGACCGCTGAGACCGTCGGTACCTTCGGTTATCAGATCGACATGGACGATCCCATCTACGACGAGTCCTTCTACTTCACTCCCGAGCAGCCCGTCGTCGACGCCGCTGTCGATATGGGCGGTAAGACCGGTACCCGTTACCTAATCCGCATCAACATCGCGGGTCTGGACGGCACGCACACCGTCCGCGTCCTGTATAAGGATGCCGAGGGCAACGAGGTCTGCATGAACGAGATCACCGTGAACCTCCCCAAACTGCCCGATGATATCACCGACAGCTTCGTCTCCGACGTCAACTCCAATGAGGTCGGCACCAACCTGGACGCTTCCGACCTGTCCACCTTCTTCATCGTTGAGACTCCTCTTGCCCCATTGGATCCCAACGCCGCTTGCCCCATCGTTGTCGAGGGTGAGAATAAGATCTACCATCTGACCTCTATCTCCGACTTCTACGCAGACGTTAACGGCCGCTACTTCATTAAGGCCAACGTCATCAACTCTGACGGCGCAGGCTGGATGTTCGCCCGCGGCTACAAGGTCGTGAACTCCGACGAGATCGTGGAGAAGTTCGATCCCGCAGGCGGCTTCTACAAGATCAACAACTACTATGAGACCGACAGCGCGGGCGCTATGGGCGGCGCGGGCATCTATGCTCGTCTCCAAGGCGGCAAGCTGTACCTCATGGTCAAGTACTACAACCCCGAGACCGTCACCCGCGTCGGCAACAAGCTGTACTTCATCGAGGCTGCCGGCTCCGAGCTGACTCTCGCTGACAACGGCTCCAAGGTCTCCGTCCTGGTGGACGGTGTCACCTACGCCACCATCGAGCTGTCCGGCTCCATCGCCTACGGTGACATCAACGAGGTCCAGCCCGCAGGCGAGTTCGCCGAGAAGGCTGTCATCACCCTGAAGGATGGCACCACCGAGACCATCGAGAACACCCTGATCGCCGCTACCTGCGAGTGCCAGGTGGGTATCGTTGCCCGCGCCGGCTCCTTCAAGTTCGACGCTCTGGCTGTTGGCGGTTACTCCGCTATCGAGGTTCCCGCTCTGGAGATCGTGACTCCCGAGGAACCCGAGCCTGTGGATCCCGATGCCCCTGTCCTGGTGCTGACTCCTGATTTCATCAACGGCCAGGCTCTGTCCACCGGTGGCCAGACCTTCACCCAGCACATCGCCACCTCCGAGGTCAAGACCGAGGATGAGATCACCTTCGTCCGTCTGACCGTCAACGGCGGCGATCCCTACGTGGCACTGGTCAACATCGGCTCCATGCTGGAGCTGCCTCCCTACATGGCAATCTCCTACCGCACCAACTCCGCTCTGGACGCTCACGTCTTCATCGGCTCCGGCGGAGGCTGGAACGGTAACGGTGACGTCACCTCCGTGGCCTGGAACGAGGATCAGCAGTGGAACCACACTGTTCTCGACCTGAACAACGCAGGTCTGACCTCCATTCAGAACGGCCTCATCAACTACTGCCGCTTCGACTTCTTCACCGATAAGGGTGCAGAGGGCGACTACATGGACGTTGAGTACGTGGCATTCTTCAATTCCGCTGAGGCTGCCGAGAAGTATTACAACAACCTGCATAAGGCCGATGAGCCCGAGCATCAGCACGAGTACACTGCCGTTGTGACCGCTCCCACTTGTACCGACAAGGGCTACACCACCTACACCTGCGCTTGCGGCGATTCCTACGTCGCTGACGAGGTCGAGGCTACCGGTCACAGCTACGTTGACGGCATCTGCTCCTGCGGTGACGTCGTTTCCGTGATTCCTGAGGTTGGCAAGGGCTACATCTTCGGTATGCTCCAGGGCAACCTCAATAAGGTTTACTACCTCAAGGGCGGTATGGACGGCTACTACATGGCTACCACTACCGATCCCGCTCAGGCCATCTATGTCTTCATCGAGGAGACCGAGGGTGGCTACTACATGTACTGCTATGTGAACGGTGCCAAGACCTACATCAACATGGTCGTCAGCGGCACCCATGTCAACGGTCAGTACGACGCTACCGCTACTACCGTCTATACCATTGACGAGACCAGCAAGACCCTGATCGCTATGGTCAACGGTGATCCCTACTGGTTCGGTACCCGTAACGACAAGACCTACACCACCATGGGCCCCTGCAAGACCTCCTACAAGGGCTTCTACGGTGAGTTCTACTTCGCTCACAGCCACGAGTTCGTTGACGGCAAGTGCGCTTGCGGTGAGGCCGAGGCAGGCGAGGCTCCTCACGAGCACAGCTACGATGAGGGCGTCGTGACCGATCCCACCTGTACCGAGAACGGTTACACCACCTACACCTGCGCTTGCGGTCACTCCTACACCGATAACGTCGTCGAGGCCACGGGCCACAACTACGTTGACGGTACCTGCGGCATCTGCGGCGAGAAGGATCCCGACTATGTGGATCCCGACGAGCCCGAGACTCCGGAGGAACCTAGCACTTCCGTAACCGGATCTCTTGACATTGATTCCTTCGGCAAGGACACTAATTCGGCCTACATTGAGCGTACCAATGCAGATGGTTGGACTGGCGTTATGGCTATCTTCAGTGACAAGACTGTTACTAATGGTGCCACTTGCATCGTTTTGAATGGTATTGTTCCTTCCGACAACCGTCATGGTTATTTGGTATCTCCCACACTGAATGGCGGTATTTCTAAGATTTCTTTCAATTGTTCCAATGTGTTCTCTGAGGCCAATGGTATCTCTTTGAAACTTACCATCACGGCTGAGGATGGCACTGTCATTGAGACTGAGGTTGCCTTTGCAAATAATGTTGCAAGCGCTCTGTGTGAGTTTGAGTATGTTCTGGATACTCCTATTCAGGGTAACTTCACCATTCGTATTGAGAACAATGGTCCCAGCAATGCAACCAAAAACAAGGACCGTTGCGCCATTTGGAACCTCACCTGGACCTCTGCTCCCGCAGATGAGCCCGAGGCTCCCACCGCTAACGAGATCACCGTGACCACCACCGATACCTACAGCTGGGTCGACGTGGTCGAGTTTACCGCTACCGTTTCGGGTACCTACACCTTCACCCTGCCCGCAGGTCTGGGTGCGTTTGACGTTGATGATTGTGACGCTTGGCCTCCTGTGGGCGGTCCTTACGTAGATTACTACGAAAATGCCGAGGGTGCATCCTTCTCCATTGATCTGGCAGAGGGCGAGACCACCAGATTCTATGTTGGTGCCCTGACCAAAGCTGACTGGGTCATTACCTGGACTGTTGAGGAGAAGGAGATCGGCGGCGGCGACGAGCCCGGCACCGAGGATCCCGAGATCCCCGTGGAGCCCGCTGACGACATCTCCGGTACCTACTCCACCGGCGGTGACGATACCATCGTCATCGACATGGCCGCAGGCACCCTGGTCTACACCTTCGTAGGCCGCGGCGGCGATGAGAACACCGTCGAGTACGGCATCTCCATCGCTGACGGCGTCGTGACCCTGTCCAACGCCAACGGCCCCATCACCGGTCCCATGGCTCCCTACATGGGC
>JAGAIH010000072.1 GCA_017626655.1 Clostridia bacterium
CGCCGATGGCGTAGTTGGCGTGGACGTTGATCTTGTGGGTACCGGGGATCAGGGACAGGGCCTTGTCCAGGTCAGCGAAGACCTCCTCGGGGTTGCGGGCGATGCCGGGGTAGTTACCGGTGGTCTGGATACCGCCGGTCAGGGCACCCATGCCCTCGAAGCCGTGGACGTCGTCGGCCTGCCAGCAGTGCATGGAAATGCGGATGTTCTGGAGCTTAGCCAGAGCAGCCTCGGTGTCAACACCGATCTTGGCATACATCTCCTTGGCGGAAAGATAACGCTCGTTCTGATTCATGTTTATGTTCCTCCATAAAAATAAATACGGAATTCTCTGCAAGGCTCGTCCTTGCATACAGCAATATGATACCACATTTGGGGATTTTTTGCAATAGGTTTCGGGGAATTTCTTTGAAATTTCTTGGATTTTCTCTCTCATCCCCCGTCTCCCAAAGAGGAATGACCCCCTCACCGTAACATATCCCCAATAGAGCGAAAATCTGTCATTTCCGAACAGACTCCGCAAAAATAGTTTTCATGATACGGAAAAGGGATCGCTGATCTGACAGCGATCCCCCTTTCGGGTCAGTTTGACTCAATTCTTATAGTATTTTATACCGTTGATGAGGATGTAATTACTCCCCTTCTCAAAGCTATAGGTGTCCTCGGAGTAGCCGTCATAGTCCAGACGGATCATGGTTTTGCCGTTGTTGGTGTAAATCTCGTATGTACCTTCTCTGGTATCGGTATAGCCGAACGTGTCCATCACCAGCTCAAAGCGATTGCCCCGGAACGTGAAGGTCTGCTCTCCGTAGGAGGATTCATAGATATACGAACCCGACAGCCAACCGCCGACGCCAAGCATATCGTTGATTCTCTCACCCCATGCCTCAACGTCTTCCTCGTCGATCGCGAAAACAGACACGACCTTCTTGGCGCGCGAGGGCATACGGTCGGACTCGTTGAGAACCAGCTCCAGGTTGATGTCGCCGTAACGCTCACCGTCAATCTTGAGGGTGTCCACAACGATATTGGTCTCCTTACCCTTGGAGTTCCAATCGCCCTCCAGTACGAATTCTCCACCCAGATCCAGCTCGAACTCGTCGCGGGAACGGTCGATCTCAATGGAAGCGACGGTCGCATTATTGGACATCAGCTTGGCCTCGAAGGTCTTGCGGGAATCCTCCTCAATAACGTAGCTGATCTCGCTGCCATCAATTTTGACGGTGATGCAGTCGGTTTTGCGAATACCCTCGTGACCGATCTCCAGCTTGATCATCTCGGAATTGTCATACTTTACGGACATCATCAGCAGGTCTGAAGAAGCGGGGGGAGTAACGATGGTCACGACCAGGTCCTCGGTCATGGATGCCTCAATGGAGTCAATGACCTCGTCCATGTTCTCCTCGATCCTATCCAAAAGATCGTCATACTCCTCGCTCAAATCATTGATTTGATACACAGACTTTAGGGTTTCGGCGAAGCGATCACCGTACTCCTCAATCATATCCGCCAGATCCTCATCGTCCACCAGATACTCCATCATTTCCTCGGCGATCATGCTGACAGCCTTGTCATCCAGAGTCATGGTGATCACGCGGGCCTTCTTGCGGTCGCCGTTGATGCGCACGGTATCGGTCTCGGACTCAAACTCAGCGTACTCGCCGACCAGCTTCCAGGCTTTCTTCATATAACGCTCGTAGACCTTCTGCAGATCCTTCTGCATTTTCACGTCTACCTTGTCGTCCATCAACTCGCAGAATTCCTCCAGAGTTTTAAAGTCCTCCTCGCTCATGGCGTACTCGGTATCCGAGTCGGGAGCGAACACGGACTTTCTGAGATTCTTGACCAGAGAGCCTCTCTCCAGGCCGTAGGTACCGTCCAGAATCTCCTTGTTGGTGATGTAAAGCAGATCCCGGCTCAAGTATGCCTGGCCGCTCAGGGAGATGTCAGCCATATCGAGAACAAACTCATCCAGCATAACAGCTTCCTTGTCCAGATTCATGTAGATCTTGCCGGACACCTCTACCTTTCCTTCGGATCCGATAATATCCTCCATCTCATCACCCTCTACCTCAAAGGAAAGAGAACCGCCGTTCATGGCGTTGAGGATGGGGGCGATCTCATCGCGCTTGGTAAAGTCCTCCACCGCGTTGGTGATAGCCTTCATAGCTACCACCTTGGGGGAGTTATTGATACCGACCGTAGTACCAATGACGCCTCCTAATGCCAAAAAAGCGGCAATAGCAATGATGATTAATTTTTTCATGATACTCCATTGTCCTTTCTGTGGATACCGTGACGCGGTTACCGTTCCTTTATGAACGGACCCCCCCATCGGTTATCCTATGTTATTTTGGTTAAACCTTTTTTATTATAGCACCATTTTCATATTTTTGCAATAGTTTTTCACAAAAATTTTACATTTTTCGGACCTTGGAAACATTTTTATGAAAGGCCATCATAAACGAATTACGGTGATTCCGAAACGGTGCTTCCCCACTCGGCGATCGCCTGCTTCTTCAGATACCGATAGTAGGCATCGCTCATCCCCGCCCAGGCCATGAACTGCGCTTTCGCGGGCTCGTAGCGGTTGTCGGCGAAGTGGTGGATGGTCTCGATGTAGGAGTACCACTTGTCCCAATCGGTGCGCTCGCCGTTGGTACAGCGGAAGCGGTCCAGCTGGTACTGCATGACGGGGCGGATGGTGTCCACCAGGGTATCCAGCTCGTCGTGCATCCGTTCGGGAGCGAAGGCCACCTCCATACACCAGATATAGCGCATCTGGAAGCGCTCGCGGAAGCCCTTGTTCTGCAAAAGATGGCCCACGATGCGGGACAGGACGGGGCCGTCGTTGATGACTCCCCAAAGGTTGGTGTGGATATCCGAGTTCAGCCCCACGCCGTGGTCGGTGTCCACGATGGTGAAATGCCATTTCGTGTCCATGGTGGGGTGGTCGGGGTTGGTATTGCGCCAGACCTTGATGTTGTTGGAGGGCCAGTCGGAGCAGCAGAGGTAGATCTGGGCGCAGTACTGGTCGATGAGGCCGTCCAGGTCGATACGCCCGGCGATGTAGTCGTAATTGGACTGCACCGACATATCGTTCTGCATACAGAAGTTCACCAGGCTCATGAAGTAGTCGGCCTCCTTGGGGTCGCCGTTGGCGGCGGTGAAGTCCACGTTCCAGCCGAAGGTCAGAGGGTAGGGACACTCCAGGAGGGCGAAGTCCTCCTCGGCGATACCGTACTTCCCCTCGAAATACTTGGGATCCATGCGGTCGCGGGCGTTGAAGGTCCCCCAGAACTCGCCGTTGATGAAGGTCATGACGGGGGCGTAGGCCATGACGTCGGGGATGAGGATACGGTCCAGCCGCTGGATGTAGGCGTCGCCGATATGGGAGCGAGAGATGGTGGAGCCGCTCATGTCTCCGCCGCCGTTGCGGAGGAGGACGTGGCGGTACCAGGTGACCCGCTCGCCGTCGGGGGTAGTGGAGGCGTACCCCTTGAAGAGGTCGTAATTCAGGGTCTTGAGGTTCTCGTGGACCTCCTCGGTGTCCATGACGGCGGACTTGAGGAGGAAACGGAAGGATTTCTGGGTCATGGAGAGGGAGCCGCGGCCGTTCATGGCGATCTCGGACCAGCCCATGTGGACGGCCTCTCCCGTGGGGGAGAAGAACTCCACGTAGGCGGGAATGTGGCTGTGGCCGCCGTCGGCGTCGGTGCGGAGGGTGTTGTAGATGCCGTTCGACCCCATGAAGTCATCGCTGTTCACCGAGACGCTGACCATGTCGATCCCCCACTCGGTGTAGAGCTTACCGATGAAGTAGGTATGGGTGGTCAGGGGGGTGACGGTGCCGTCGGAATCCTTCACCGCGAAGGCGCGGATCACCGCCGCTCCGGGGAAGGTGGCAGCCAGGGGATCGTATTGCTTCCCCATAAGGGTGGCGCTCATGGCGGTAAGCTTGCCCCAGGTCATGTCGGTGGTGTCGGACAGGTGGAGGGGGGTCTTGTAGGCCATGGAGACGCCCGGGCGGGGGTCGGTGCCGTTGATAGAATAGTAGACGGTATAGCCCTCGGGGGCGGTGAGGGTGAGGTCGAAGCCCTCCTCGTAGACCCCGCTCGGGTGGGAGAAGACCACCTCGGGGATCTGGGACTGAACAGCGGTATTGACTCGGCCCTCGGTGGTGCGGGGGGTGATCTGGGACAGGACGGTATAGGAGGCCTTACCCAGATGGATGGACTGGTAGTCGGTCTTTTGGCTGTCGGCCTTGCGGCGGATGAGCTTATTGACCGAGGCGCTGTCGACGTAGTGGTAGGTATCGTCGGCGTCCAGAGGGTGGGAGGAGACGTAGTCGAAGACCTTGTCCAGTTCAGTCAAGGGCTGATCGCTCGGAAGAGCCATGCCCGCCTTTGCAAGGACGATGCGGGTACTGTCGGGGTCGGGGGAGAGGGTCTTGAAGCAGGTGTCGTACTTCTCTACCGACAGGGCGTCGGCGTGGGCGCCGCCCGCGTCGCGGCCACGAACCAGGAAGTAGCCCTGAGGAGGGATCGTATCCCCTTGGGAGAAGCGGTATTCGGTGAAGTCCCCGCCCCTATCCGAAACGTAGAGGGACAGGCCTGCCAGGGAGACGGGGACATCCGCGCCGTTGTGCAGCTCCACGAAGGAGGCGGCGGCCATGGCCTTCCCCGCCACGTTGCCCGTGGCGTAGTAGGAGGTGATGACCAGGGCGGCGTAGGGCGCGGCCGGGTCAAGCTCCACCAAGGCGGGAAAAGGGTCGGCGTTGGGCTCCGCGGGGGCACCGTCGGGCGCCAGGGTGAGGGGACCGTCACCGCTGTTCGGAGAAGTCTCGTCGGAAGCGGTAGTCACCTCGGAGGGCGTCTGTCCCCCTTGGCAGGCGGTCAGGGCTTGCAGAAGGAGCAGGACGGTCAGCATCCAAAGCACCGCCTGACGCAGGTACGGACGTATTCGGTTCTGACGCATGGCGGTGTGGCCTCCTTTCGGGGGAATGAATGAGGGGGGCGGAGGATGTTTCAAATTTGGGTTTAGCGGTCTGACAGAAAAGAGTGCCTCACTTCTCGTAATGACTCCCCCACCCGCTTCGCGGGAGCCCCCTCGGAGAGGGAGCCTTTTGCCCAGACCCGCGGAAATTCGTTACCCGACAAGCGATTCTTACTCGCGCCCCAAGGCTCCCTCCCCGAGGGGGCTCCGCCCGCAGGCGGTGGGGGAGTTTACCGCCATGGGCATTTTTACCCTTTC
>JAGAIH010000073.1 GCA_017626655.1 Clostridia bacterium
CGATCGGCGAGGCTACCCCCGCTCCCACCGACACCCCCACCGAGCCACCCACAGAAAAGGAGACCGAGCCCATGACCGAGCCTGTAACCACCGAAGCCCCCACCGAGGCTCCCACCGAGCCCGAGACCGAGAAGGTCCCCGACGGCACCATCCCCTTCGTTCCCTCCAACCCCGAGGAGATCGGCGACTGGAAGGGCTTGTGGCTGTCCCAGTTCGATCTTCAGTCCATCTACACCGCCGGCTCCACCCAGCGCAGTGAGGCGGACTTCCGCAAGCGCATGGCCCAGGTGCTGGACAACACCGTAAAGGACGGCTTCAACACCGTGGTGCTCCAGCTCCGTCCCAACGCCGACAGCATCTACCCCTCCGAGGTCTATCCTCCCAGCAAGTACGCCGTAGGCTCCTATGCGGGTGACTTCCAGTACGATCCCGTGGCCATTGTGGTGGAGCTGTGCCAGGAGAGAGGCCTGTCGGTCCACGGCTGGATCAACCCCATGCGCGGCATGACCGAGGACGAGATCAAGCAGGTGGATGACAAGTACCTCATCAAGCAGTGGTACAACGACAAGACCAAGAAGGGCGACTACATCGTCTTCGTCAACAAGAACTGGTACCTCAACATCGCCCATCCCGAGGTGAGAAAGCTCATCTGCGACGGCGCCGCCGAGATTTTGGCGCGCTACGAGATGGACGGCGTCCACATGGACGACTACTTCTACCCCACCACCGACGCCTCCTTTGATGCCAAGGCCTACAGCGCCTACAAGAAGGAGGGCGGGACCCTGGATCTGGCGAGCTGGCGCAAGGAGTGCCTGAGCCGTCTGGTGGCCGAGCTGTACGCCACGGTCAAGACCCACGACCTCCGCGCCCTCTTCGGCATCTCTCCCGCAGGCAACATCAACACCGTCATGAATAGCCACTACGCCGACGTCATGACCTGGTGCGCGGAGCCCGGCTACATCGATTACATCATGCCCCAGGTCTACTTCGGCTTTGAGCACGCCTCCTGGGCTTTTGACAAGACCTGCAAGATCTGGGAGGACATCATCGACACCGAGTACGTCACCCTGATCGTGGGTATGTCCTTCGGTAAGGCCCTGGCAGGGGTGGACAACTACGCCGGTGCTGCCGGTAAGGACGAGTGGACCCGCCACAAGGACATCATGGTCCGCTCCCTGAAGCACACCGAGACCCTGGAGCTTTGCAAGGGCGTCACCGTCTTCTGCTACCAGTATCTCTGGGATCGGGGGAACGGCTCCATCATCCCCGCCACCCAACAGGAGCATGAGGCCTTCTCGGCCTACCTCAAGGAGATCACCTGGCAAAAGGAAGCTCCCGAGGACGCGGAGTAAGCAGGCCAATCCCCAATGAAACATCAAAAGAGCGCGCCGAGCATTTTGGCGCGCTTCTTTTTTATGGGTATGGTGGCCCGCTCTGAAGCTACTTTCCCAACGCGTCCTCACAGAACCGCTCGGTGAACACCTCCTTGGCCCGAAAGTCCATGGCGGCGGCGTAGATCTTCTCCAGCTCGAAGTGATGGGTAGCGGCTCCTGCCAGATGGCGGAGAGCGGTGGCGGTGAGGGTTTCCCGCAGGGTAATGGCGTGGCGCAGCTCTCCTCGGACGGCGCGGAGCTTTTCAGAATCGTAGTAGCGGCGGAGGGACAGGGCGTGGGCGGCAGCCCCCTCGGTGGGAGATGCGTCGCCTACCAGGACACACAGGCCCGTGTCGGGGTAGAGGAGGCCGTCGATCCTATGGGGGCAGAGGGGATCGTAGGAAACGAAGACCTTGTGGCGGCGGGACTCGGAGAGCTTCAGCAGGGCGGCGGTAAGGCGGTAGCCCATGCCGTAGGGGTCCTCGGGGAGGATCAGGGTCTTGGCGGCCTCCTCAAAGCTGTGGAGGGTGTGCTTCCCCGTCATGCCCATGGCGTTGCGGAGAGCGGGGATGGGATCGAAGCTCTCCCCCGTGGGCTGGTGGCGAAGGATGCGGGCGGCCAGGGCTTCCGGGCGGTCGGGGCGGACACAGTCCTCGGTGAGGGAGTCCGTCAGGTCAGCCATCTCTCCGGCGGCGCGGAGGCAGGTGTAGGCGCGGGCGTAGGCGGCGGACTTTCCCTGTCCCAGCCGACGGATGGTGTCCCTTTGCCCCGTGAGGGCTTTGGGATCCCAGAAGGCCCCCAGGTTGACGATCTCGTCCTTTGCTCCGGGGAGGGCGGGCTCGCGGACGTGGGGGGCTGTGCCGTCCAGGAGGCCTACCGTGGGGGTGTCCTTGCGGGTGAGGATGATCCCGTCCAGGGAGGCGGGGTCGGAGGAGCAGTAGAACTCGGTGACGGCGTAGCCCCTCTCGCGGGCGCGGCGGGCTACCACCTTCATGAAGTGGCTCTTTCCCGTCCCCGGGCCGCCCTTGATGATGTGGAGGCGGTCGATGCGGGCGTCGGTGAAGATCTCGCCGTAGTAGTTCTTGAAGCCCTCGCGGGAGTTGGAGGCGGCGAAGCATTGGCGGGGAGCGGCGGGGGGCATGGTCATGGCTGTCTCCTTTCGGGTTGTTTTTCCCTACAGGATATGCACTTTTGCCCCTTGGGGACACGGGAAAGGAGGAACTGTGTCTCATTTTTGACTTCCTTGTGCATAACGAGGAGGATCACCAGGTTGAGGATGGTCATGACCGCGATGGCGGCATCGGCCAGGGTCCAGGCGAAGGTCGGGGCGGTGACCGAGCCTACCACCAGGGAGGCGGCAAGTAGGACGGTGTAGGCCCCCCGGGCGGTCCCTTGGCTCTTGCGCCCCGCCGTGAGGTAGCCCACGCAGGTCATGCCGTAGTGGGCCCAGCAGATCACCGTGGCCACCCCGAAAAGGAGGATGGACAGGGCGAAGAAGCCCCCCGCCCAGTCTCCCAGCACCGAGGAGAAGGCGGCCTGGGCGGTGCGGGTGGCGTCCTCACCAAAGGCCGCGGGGCCGCTGTCGCTGACCAGGATGCAGAGGGCGGTCACGGTGCAGAGAAGCACTGTATCCACAAAGACCTCCACCAGTCCGAAAA